>JAYVRC010000480.1:0-3692 GCA_043776615.1 Sphingobacteriia bacterium | reverse complement strand
TTTGGCAGCCTTGGTAAACCAGAAGTATGGTTCATTAATTCAATAAAACGAATATTTGTTATTGAACTATTTTTTTGAATGCTATCGGGTAAATAAGTGCCGATGAATGCACTATCACTTATTTTATTTTTAATTAGAACTGCTGTAAGGATATAAGCTGTGAATGTTTTACTAATGCTGCCAATTTCAACTTGTGTAGCAGCATCAAATAATTGAGTAGTTTCTTTATTTGCAAAACCGGCAGTATAAAAATTGCTTGTTTTTAAATCAGTTGTCCCAACAATTATACCCGGTATTGCTTTAGCAGCAACAAGACTATCTATTTTATTTTGAATAGTAATTGGTAATTGAGCAAAGCAATTGGTGTAAATGAATAAAACTATTATTGCAAGGATTTGTTTCATGCGCTAAATATTTATTTATCCTAATGCCTTGCTTAAGTCTTCAATTAAATCATCTGCATCTTCAACTCCAATACTTAATCTTATTAATGTATCGCTTAATCCATTGGCAATTCTTTTTTCTCTAGGGATAGATGCATGCGTCATTGATGCCGGGTGATTGATTAGGCTTTCTACACCTCCTAAACTTTCTGCTAATGAAAATAATTTGGTTGAGGACAATACTTTTTTAGCTGCTTCTATACTATCATCTTTTAATTCAAAAGAAAGCATACCCCCAAAATCGCGCATTTGTTTTTTTGCTATAGCAAAACTTGGATGATCTTCAAATCCACACCAATACACTTTGCTTATTTTAGGATGGTTGCGTAACCAATGCGCAATTGTTTTTCCATTTTCACAATGGCGTTGCATACGCAAGTGCAAGGTTTTAATACCGCGAAGCACTAAAAAGCAATCCATTGGACCGGGTACAGCACCACAACTTTTTTGAATAAAATACAATTGCTCACGTAACTCAGCACTGTTCATCATTAATGCTCCTTGAATAACATCACTATGCCCCCCAAGATATTTTGTAGCAGAATGCATTACAATATCGGCACCTAAATCTAAAGGGTTTTGTAAATAAGGCGAAGCAAAAGTATTATCAACGCAAAGCAATGATCCATTGGCTTTTGCAATTGTTGAAACAGCTTCAATATCTGTTATATTCATTAATGGATTGGTAGGTGTTTCAATCCAAATTAATTTTGTTTTAGCTGAAATGGCATTTTGAATATTGGCTGCATTTGTTGTATCAACATAAGTAAAAACAATTCCAAATTTTTCAAATATTTTGGAGAATAAACGATAAGTGCCTCCATACATATCATTTGCTGCAATTACTTCATCGCCTGGTGATAGTAATTTAATAACTGCATCAGTTGCTGCAACACCACTACTAAAAGCCAAACCAAATTTACCATTTTCAATAGCTGCATAAGCTTCTTCTAATGCTTTGCGGGTAGGGTTCTGACTTCGAGCATATTCAAAACCTTTATTTACTCCAGGGGCTTCTTGCACATAAGTAGAAGTTTGGTAAATAGGTGTCATTATTGCGCCAGTAGATGGATCTGGTTCTGCACCTGCATGGATGTATTTAGTAGCTGTTTTCATTGAAGTATATTTATTAGAATTATTAGTTGCAAATATAGGTTGCTATTGGTTGATTAGCCCTTGAAATTGATTACTGGTAAATACCTTAACCTCTGCGATGAATAATGTAGCTAGTTCTTCAATTTTAGTATAATTATTATTAAACGCAACAAATGCTTCTTCGGAGCTATCTAAATATTTAGCTCTTCTTACTAAACCGCCGAAGCTTTTCTCTATACCCCATGTATGCCGGTAATTAAACAGCCAGTTTTGCTGTTGCATGTAGGGAAACATTCTTGCAAAGGGCTCAGGAAAAAAAGCTGACTGTTCTGCTAATAATTTATAGGTAACCTGCGTAAATTCCATCCATTGTTGCTCATTCATTTCAGGTGTATGCAGAGCCAAAAAATGATCATATACAATATCTACAAATGCGCCAGCATAAAGCCTTACAGCTGGACAAAAGAATTTTTTTAATTCTTTTGTTATTGCATGTTCATCGGTAAACGTATCAATAGCTCTATGTAGGCGAATGCCTTGTTGGATGGATAAAGGAAAGTCATACTGTTTTTTCCCTTTTATATAATCACTAATCATATTTCCCAACAGAATAGGTGGATTATTAAAAGAAAAATAGGCATGTGCTAAATAATTCACCCTATTATTTTATGGTTTTGTTGATCCAATTACCAATGTATTCAAGTGCAATTGGTGAAAAGGTTTCATCAATGCTATTGTAAGGCTCTGATGGACTTTTACATGTTTGAAATAAATGATTCAAGTTTGGAAATGAATGAATGGTGTATTGTTTGTTTCTTGCTTTTTTAAGAACTTTTTTTATACCTGCTAAGTTGTCTATTGAAGTAACTTGAATATCACTTTCTCCATTTACTGCTAAAACAGGGCACTTTAAATTTGATAAATTAATAGAAGGATCATAATTCATAAAATAGTTTAGCCAGGTTAATCCGTTTTTAAACTGATCAACTAAACCTATATAAGCTTTATCTCCTATAGTATTTAATAACTTTGACTCTTCTTCATCAGTTGTATTCTTTTTAAAATTGATATATGTATCCTGCATGATCTTTTTAACTGTTGTGTAATCATCAGATTGTTTAAATGCATCATTCATGCTATTTACAAAATCAGCTGCTTTTGTAGCATCAGCTGGAGCTAAATTTAACTTTACAAAATTTCTTCTCATTTGGTATTTCCAAATTAAGTCACCTGTTATGCCTGGCCCTGCTAACAATGTAATGAAAGCAACATTTTTATTTCTTGCTGCAACCATCGGTGCAATCATACCACCTTCGCTATGGCCAACTAATCCAATTTTTTTGGGATTGATTTCGCTGCGCGATAAAAGGAATAGAATGCTGGATTCAACATCGTTGGCAAAATCTGCTGATGTTAATTTTAGCGGATTGGGCCCAACTGTTGATAATCCTGTTCCTCTATCATCTACTCTTAATACCCCTATTCCATGTGCAGTTAAATAATCTGCAAGTACCCAATAGGTTTTATGACCCATCATTGTTCCATCTCTATCTTGAGGTCCGCTTCCAGAAATAAGAATAACTGTAGGAAAATTAGTGATATTATTCGGAGTAGTTAATGTTGCTCCAAAATGTACAGTACCTTCTGCATTATTGTATTCAACTGTTTCTGACTTGTATGGATAAGGAAGTTTAGGAGTTTGAACTCTAACTATTGCCATTGGATTTTTTGGAATATCAGCTTCGTTTAGTCTTTTTAAAACCAAAGGAGTTTTAAAATTTCCCTGCGTAAATAATCCATTCATTTCATCTTTTCCATTCCATTTACCAGCATAGCCTGCTCGCATTGAAGGTATTTTTGCAATTATACTATCTGCAATTAAAAGCGTTTCCCCACCTTTTAAATCGAATGAATTTTGATCGGGACTATCAAAACTTGATTGATACTTATCTCCTTCTTTTGTTACGTGCATAATGAATAACACTTTTCGAGATCCAATATCAATTTTACCACCCCATGATCCAATAATTGATTGAGCGTTTAATGAATTGAGCATAGCTCCAAATAATGCTATTGTATAAATTACTTTCATAAAAATTTATTTAGTATTGTTTTGTTTATATAATTGATAAGAGTAAATGGTTGGTATGGCAA
>JAYVRC010000479.1:0-3698 GCA_043776615.1 Sphingobacteriia bacterium | reverse complement strand
CTTGGATGTATTGCATGTATAAATTTACAAAACACAGGATTTTTTAAAAGCATTAGTTACCAAGAGATGTGAATAGTTTTTAGACAGTTTGACGGTCGGGGCTTTATGAAGGTTGGAAAATAGTATTCCTACTGCTTGCTTAGGCCACAACAAACGCGATTAGCTAAAGCCTAAATTACTGAAGTTAAATTGAAATACAACAGTTGATGGGCGATATTCTAAAACCCAACTTTTGTAAAGCCTTTTGTTGGCTGCTGCTTTGTTAAGTAATTCGGTATTTTAATTTTTAGTCTAAGCCTTGCTTGTAATAACCAAAGCTAATAGTGTAGTATGTATTTTGATCAGTACATGTTTCGCAAGGTTTTGCTAAATCCATTGTCATAATTATACAGACTTTCCCTTTTTGATATTGCTTTAGTGATGAATAAGCCGAAAACCATTCTCCTTTCTTAACACCATTTACAATCCAAGGTTCGTTGAGAGCTTTATAGCATACGGGTTTAAAAAAGTTGATTATTTCATTATACTGTTTTGTGCAGTCGTCTACGTATTGTGGAAGGTATTTTAAAGTAAAACCAGATAAATAATTTATATCTGTATCTTTATTAAACCAAAATTCAGCTGTTCTTTCAGTTGAATTTTTTAAATGACTAAGCTTATAATTATCTTTAAAATCTGCATAAATCCTGTCATACTCTTCAAAAGGATATTCAACTATTTTAGAATAATTGTCTGATGAATGTAGCAACTTCCTTGTATCATATTTACTTGAAGGAATAGAAAGACCAAATAAGATTTCTTTTAATTGAGGCTTGATTTGACTAATTGCAATATGGTAAGCACTAATAAAAATCATTAAAAATAAAAGTTTTTTCAATTCTACCCTTTTTAATAATAATGTTATATACACGTGCCGCCTTTTGGAAGTCTGTTTTTTTAGTAATTCAACACTACAGGAATTTTGCATTTTGGATAGTTTTTTTTATTGGAACCAATTTTCAAAGAAATAATTATTCTTCCTTTAGGTTTGGGTTTGGATATGTATTTATTGTACAAAGCGTTTTAAGTATTTCCTGTTTTGATAAATGTCTTTTTGGGATAAAAGATGTTGTCAATAAAAAAAGAACTATAAGTATTATAAGATGTGTCCGAGCCATAAATAAAAAATTTAAAATTAAACGCTGTGTCCAAAAAAGTTGCAGCCAACCTTTAGATATACGAAACCCAGAACAATAAAAAAACAATTTATACATCTAATATAACCAACGTTCAGTGGGTATACCAAAAATCGTCTACCCATAACACGAAGGTAACTACTTACTAAAAGTAGGTGCATATTCCTGACCACTTTAATTTAAACTGCTCTAAATCCACCTTTTTTATTACATTAGCTTATGAAAAAAATAGTACAAAACTCAACCATTGCGATTACACAATTTGTTACAATTAGTTGTGTAATTCTTTTGCCCATATTTTCTATTGCTCAAAATGCAGATAATAGTAAAGTTGTAGATGCTATTGTAAAAGAAGCTACCCAAAATTCTCAATTAAAAAGATTGGCGCATGAATTGATAGATGGTGTTGGTCCGCGTTTGGTAGGGTCTCCTAAAATGACTCAAGCAAGCGATTGGGCAATTGCGCAGTATATTAATTGGGGTGTAACAGCTAGAAGAGAACAATTTGGTGAATGGCGTGGATGGGATCGAGGGGTTTCGCATATTGATATGATTAGTCCGTGGACAAAATCTTTAGAGGGAACTCAATTATCATTTAGTCCCGCTACTAAAAAGCCAATTAAAGCAGAAACCATCATTTTGACGGACGTAAAAGATTCATTATCATTTCAAGAATGGTTGCCCAATGTAAACGGAAAGTTTGTATTAGTGTCTATGCCTCAATCTACTGGTAGGCCAGATTATAACTGGACGGAATTTGGCATGAAAGAATCTTTCGAGAAAATGAAAAAAGACAGAACAGCTCAAACTGAAGCGTGGAGAAAAAGAATTTCAAAAACTGGATATACTAATAAGCAATTAGCTGTTGTATTAGAAAAAGCAGGAGCCGCAGGAATTATTGGAAGTAACTGGAGTAGCGGCTTTGGAGTGAATAAAATATTTGACGCAGCAACTAAAAAAATTCCAACAGTTGATATTGCTTTGGAAGATTATGGTTTGTTATACAGACTTACCGAATCGGGTAAGCAACCTTCAATTAGTGTATTTACTCAATCAAAAGAATTAGGTGCAGTGCCTACTTTTAATACAATTGGAGAAATTAAGGGAACCGAAAAACCAAATGAGTATGTAATGTTATCGGCCCATTTCGATTCATGGGATGGTGCAACTGGTGCAACTGATAATGGAACAGGAACGTTGGTAATGATGGAAGCAATGAGAATTTTAAAAGCTGTTTATCCAAACCCTAAACGTACCATTTTAGTTGGACATTGGGGTAGTGAAGAGCAAGGTTTAAATGGATCTCGTGCTTTTGTAGAAGATCATCCAGAAATAGTTTCCAATTTACAAGCATTATTTAATCAGGATAATGGAACTGGAAGAATTGTAAATCTGGGTGGTGCTGGATTTGTAAAAGCAAAAGATTATTTAACACGTTGGTTGGCAGCAGTACCAAAACAATACAAAGATTCAATTAAAACTAGTTTCCCTGGAAGTCCTGCTGGTGGAGGTTCTGATAATGCTTCATTTGTTGCAGTAGGCGCTCCTGCATTTTCTTTAAGTTCGCTTAATTGGTCTTATTTTAATTACACATGGCATACCAATAGAGATACTTACGACAAAATTATTTTTGACGATATCCAAAACAATGCAATCGTAACTGCAATAATGGTATATATGGCATGTGAAGATCCTGAAAGAAGCTCTAATGAAAAAGCAGACCTGCCTGCAAATGCTAGGGGTGAGAAATGGCCATTACCAAGTAAATCTAAAAGAAAAGGCGGGTTTGATAATTAATAACTTAGTACAGTTAATAAACTAATCGCTTTCTTCAAAATGCAAATGCTGATGATGAGCTCCTGCCGCTATATGTAATACAAAACCTGTAATGGCAGTATCTTTCAAAATATTAATTAAAGCCAGCATTCGCATATCTCTATCACCAGCATTTAAATAATTGGGCAGGTGAATAGTTAAGATGAAAATTACTAGCATTGCTGCTAATAAATAACTAGTGAATTTTACATATTGGTTTGTTAGGAATGATAAACCAACTAATACAAAAACAGTTCCTACTAGATAGGCCCATTTTATTCCACCTACCATAAATACGGGAACATAAACAAATAGGTCTCGAGGATAAAGAAAGTGAAAAATGCCAAAAACAATCAAAACAATTGACAGCATATAAATGGCTATTCTGGAAACAAGATGATTGTGTTTCATAAAATGTTTGTTTGGTTGCTATGAAGTTAAACAAAAAAGTTTAATTATTCAACAGTTAATAGAAGGCTTTTCATGTTCAAAAAAGACTAAACTGGTAGGTTTTCTGGTTGAGGTTTTGAGGGGAATTCGAAATTGTGGGAGCGGATTCTATTTTAAATACTTCACTTGGTTCATACCTAGATGCAACTGATATCAAAGTATTACCAGCATGAGGAGCAAATAGTTGAATCACAAGTTCTGGAGAATTGTTTTCTTTTGATAAATGAGCAAGTAATAAATGCGACAAATTAGGTGAGC
>JAYVRC010000478.1:0-14635 GCA_043776615.1 Sphingobacteriia bacterium | reverse complement strand
CAATATTAAATAAGATTCTTGCTATTAATTCCAAAGTTAAAATCATGGGAACGCCCTGGAGTCCACCTGTTTGGATGAAAGACAACCAAAGTAGTATTGGTGGCAGATTAATGCCACATTATTATGGTGTGTATGCTAAATACATCGTAAAATATTTAAAAGAAATGCAATTGAATGGGGTTAATATTGATGCAATCACCATTCAGAATGAGCCCCAACATGGAGGAAATAATCCGAGCATGTTAATGAGTGCTGAGCAGCAAACAGTATTTATAAAATTTCATTTGGGTCCCATTTTTAAGCAGTATAAAATCAAAACCAAAATCATAATTTGGGATCATAATTGCGATAATCCCAATTATCCTATTTCGATATTAAACGACTCTTTGGCTAATCAATACATAAATGGTACAGCTTTTCATTTGTACAATGGAGATATCAATGCATTGTCAATTGTTCACGATAAACATCCTACTAAAGCACTTTATTTTACTGAACAATGGACAGGGAAGAACGGAACCTTTGGAGGTGATTTAAAATGGCATGTTAAAAATGTAATTATTGGATCTATGCAAAACCATAGCAAAGTAGCTTTGGAATGGAATCTGGCAAATGATTCTTCCTATGGTCCTCATACGCCTGGTGGTTGCACTGAGTGTAAAGGTGCATTAACCATTTCGGGTTCTACCGTTACCAGAAATGTGGCATATTATATAATTGCACATGCTTCTAAATTTGTTCCAACAGGATCGATTAGAATTAAAAGTTCTCAAGAAGGTGATTTGAATTCAGTTGCTTTTATAACCCCAAAAGGTAAGATAGTGTTGATTGTAATGAATAACGGGAACCAACAAGCGAATTTTAATATTCAAATCAATCAACGTTGGCTTAGTACAAAACTTAGTGCAGGTGAAGTTTCCACTTTTGTTATTTAATTAGCATTAACTCAATTTGCACATTTAATGTTATTATTGTGAACTCTATTGCAAAAAAGTAACTATTAATTTATTGGCAACCTGTAATTTGTTTTTATGAGAAAAAATATTTTTTTAAGCTTCACATTTATAATACTTACTTCATTTGCCTATTCTCAATCTAAACCTGAATGGACAACTATTTTTACGAAAATTAATGCAGAAGTACAAAATAATTCAAAAGCCTATAGCAGCCTTAAAACAGCTACTGAAACTATTGGTCATCGATTAACTGGTTCGGCAAATGGAAAGAAGGCAGAAGAGTTTGCTTATAATTTATTGAAATCGTATGGCTTTAAAAATGTTCGCTATCAGCCATTTGAAGTAGAAAGCTGGAGCAGAGGAAATATTACAGTAAAAATAGGTGCTGATGCAAATTCAATGCAACTAATGAAATGTGTAACGCTAGCTCACTCACCAGTTAAAGCTTCAATAAATCTTGAGTTAGTAGATATGGGTAATGGTTTAGAAGCTGATTACCTTAATAACCCAGGAAAAGTAAATGGTAAAATAGCATTGGTGTATTTGGGTGTTGTTGCTGGTTCAAAACCAGGCACAAAAACATTGCATCGTTCAGAAAAAACTGCGTTAGCTACAAAATATGGTGCTAAAGGAATTATTATAATTAATACAGCTGATGGAGGAATATTATTAACTGGAACCGCTTCTGTTACAGGTAAATTAATTTCAATACCTGCTGTTTGTTTAGGCAAAGAAGATGGGATGAAGTTGAGAGAAAAATTAGCTAGCGCTAAACAATTCGCTTCAATTGATATGACTAATTTTTCTGGATTAATTAAAGCTCGAAATGTTATTGCAACTATTAAAGGTAAATTGATTCCTAATGAAAAAGTGGTAGTAGGTGGGCATTTAGATAGTTGGGATTTAGCAACTGGTGCAATAGATAATGGGATTGGATCTTTTTCTGTAATTGATATGGCAAGAACTTTTCAAGCACTAAAATTGCAACCAGAAAGAACTGTAGAATTTATTTTATTCATGGGAGAAGAAGAAGGATTACTTGGATCTAAAGCATATGTAGATGCTGCTATAAAAGATAAATCTATCAATCAGCTTCGTTACATGCTAAATTATGATATGACCAATGATCCTAAGGGCTATTCTTCATCTGCAGAAGAAAGCAAAGAATTGTTTCAATCAATAGGTGCAATTGCTCAAACATTTGATACTAGTTATAAAAATACTTTTAGAGCTGGTGCAGGACTACATAGCGATCATCAACCTTTTATGCTTCAAGGCGTTCCAACCGGTGGTGGAGCTGGAGGAGTTTTACCAAATAATGCTGGGCCTTGTTATCATGCAGATTGTGATAATTTTAAATTAGTAGATGAGAAGGGAATAAAAAACACAGTTAGATTTAGTTCAATGTTGTTGTATGGTATTGCTGATGCCAAAGAAATAAAAGCAAAGCATTTTACTGATGCTGAAACAAAAGTTTTTTTATTAAAAAATAATTTAAAAGAAGCGCTAGAAATTGCTGGCGAATGGAGATGGAAGGATTGAGAGTGAAGAATTATGAGAGATGAATTAAGAATTAAGAGTTGGTAGTTGTTTATTATTAAATAATCGCTGAATCCATAATGAAATACAAATACTAATTACTGCTGTTATCATTCCAGCACCTACATCCAACGGAAAATGTTGCGCTAAATAAATTCTAGAATAACCCGTAAGTATAGCCAGTATAAAGCCAACTATTAAAAAAATAATTGATGGCGTAAATAAACAGCTTAATAAAAATATACAAAATACAGTAGTAGTATGTCCTGAAGGGAAACTATTGGTTGTATGTACTTCAACTCCTTTTACTGTGTGAATACTGGATTGCTCAGTTATTGCCTTAGTAGGCCTTGCTTCATCTGGATAAATATAGTTCTTACTGATTTGTACAAATAAAGTAGAAATCAGCATTGCTCCAATAACCAGTGGCAATAATTTTTGTTTATAAAAAATAAAAAATAAAATAAATGGAACCCACATAATTCCATCGCCTAAATTGGTGCAGTAGGTAAAGAAAAAATCAGCCAAAGCTCCTCCATCAAAGTTGAGGTATAAAAAAAACTCATTTTTCCCAAACAAAAAAGAAACAATTACTGTCACTAATCCTGAGATCAGTGTAAATAAAGCCCCTCGTTTAAATGATGTAAGATGAAGTTGATTCAATGTAATTGTTTCTTAAACAAATATAGGGTGCTTGGAGTGAAAAAGAAAACCCTGCTCCACAGAACAGGGTTTCTCCATAAAAAACAAAAACATTTTTATAAATAGCTTGTTTAATTCAACTCAACACCAGCTAGTTCTAGACTCCTTTTTTTTAATTGTATAATTTCGAGGTCGTCTATAATTGCATCTGGTGCTAGAATTAAAGAAGTGTTATTGGATTTCCACCAGTCAGATTGAACCAATTTATTACAATGCAAAACACCAATCAAGTACTTTCTTTCTGCTTGAGCATGCCATTCTTCAATCCATTCAAATTCTTCTCTTGGAATATATTTCCAATCGTCGAAACTTAAATACACTTTTACATAATAATCATTGGTTAACAAATGTGGTTGATGATGATATAGTTTTTTATACTCATACTTGTAATTATACCTTAAAGCGGCAATATCGCTTAAAACAGCTGATGCAGTTGGGAAACTTCCTGCTCCTTTTCCATAAAAAAATTGTTTGTCAGCAAAGCCACTTTCAATTACTACTCCATTGTATTCATTTTTAACAAACGATAATGGATCATTCAGGGTAATAAATTGGGGTAATACAAATGCAGCGACTTTCCCATTTTTTAATTTTTTTGCTTGCGCTATTAATTTAATATCATATCCTTTTTCCTTTGCTACTGTTGCGTCAGAGCCTTGTATTTGTTGAATTCCAGTAAAAAGTATTCTGCCTGGATGTGAAACAATTCCATAAGCATGGTTCAATAAGATTGTCCACTTATTTACTGCATCAAATCCTTCTATATCTAATGAAGGATTGCTTTCTGCAAATCCTAATTGTTGGGCCAATAATAATGCCGATGCAAAATCGAGCTTATCCTCAAACATTTTTGTAAGAATAAAATTAGTAGAACCATTCACAATTGCTTTAATGGAATGTAATAAATCATTATCATAATATTCTTCTAAATTTCTGATAACAGGGATTGATGCACATGCAGCAGACTCATATAGAAAAGATTGTCCAGTTTTTTCTTGTAATTCAAGTATGGCGGGTAAATTTTCAGCAATCATTTTCTTGCTGGCACTTACTACAGATTTACCATTTAATAAAGCAGTTTCAACAATTTTGAAAGCAGCTACAGAGTCGTCTATAACTTCTACAATTACATTTATTTCATCATCATTTAATAAATCATTTTTATCTGTAGTAAATAATATTGCTGGCGCATTTCTTTTTTTAGTAGCATTTTTTATACATACTTTTTTAATGCTTGCTTTTAGTGATGGGGTTTGTTGCAATACCTTGTACAATCCTTCTCCAACTGTTCCAAAACCAAATAATCCAATGGTTAATTGTTTGTGAGTTTCCATTTTCTATAAAATAGGGTTTAATATATTTTTTTTAATTGGTTGATTTTGCAAATGTACATTCAAAGCTTTGTTTAAATCATTAATAAGATCTTCTTCATCCTCTAATCCTACAGATAATCTTATCAAACTATCAGCCACACCAGCTGCTCTTCTTTTTTCAATTGGAATAGATTTATGAGTCATATTTGCTGGATGCGAAATAAGACTTTTAATGCCACCTAAACTTTCTGCGAGTTTAAATAATTGAGTATTAGTTACCAATTTTTTTGCTGCTTCATCAGTATCTACTTTTAAACTAAAAGATACAATGCCTCCGAAACCTGTAGCTTGTTTTTTTGCAATCAAATGATTGGGGTGAGAAGTTAATCCTGGGTAATAAACTTTGTCTACAGCAGGATGATTTTCTAAAAACTGCGCAATAGTAAATGCACTTAAACAATGTTGCTTCATTCTTAAGTGAAGGGTTTCAATTCCTCTAATTACCAACCAGCTATCGAATGGACCTAGTATAGCCCCACAAGCATTTTGCAAGTATTTAATTTTTGCACCTAGTTCTGCTGTTTTTGTTACAACCACTCCAGCTATTAAATCACTATGTCCTCCTAAATACTTTGTAGCACTATGTACAACTATATCAGCATCCAATGAAAGTGGTTGCTGTAAAACCGGTGATGCAAAAGTATTATCTACACATAGTAGACATTTATTTGCTTTTGCAATTTTAGCTATTGCAGCAATATCCGAAATTTTTAATGTTGGATTAGTAGGTGTTTCAATCCATATTAATTTTGTTTTAGAAGTGATTGCATTGAATACATTGTCTAAATCGGTGCAATCAATATAATTAACACTGATGCCAAATTTTTCATACACATTGGTAAATAATCTGTAAGCACCTCCATAAATATCATCCACAGCAACAATTTCATCTCCAGTTTCTAGTAGTTTTACAATTGTATCTATTGCAGCCAATCCGCTGGCAAAAGCAATTCCAGTTGCTCCTTTTTCTAAATGTGCTACTAGTTTTTCTAGTGTTTCCCTAGTAGGATTATTGGTTCTAGAATAATCATAGCCTTTGTTCTCACCAGGTGCATCTTGAACAAAAGTGGATGTTTGGTAAATGGGTACTGAAATGGCACCTGTTTGCGGATCTACCGGAATGTGGTGAATGAGTTGTGTTGAACTTTGCATAAATATATATTTTCATTTTATATGTTTAATTCTTTAATATACTTTGGATATAGGTAAAAAAAAACCCATCCGATAAATCAGATGGGCTGTATAAAATTAACCAATGGTTGGTTTTATTGTACTTGCTTACTCTGACTTATCTTCTCTCGCTTATTGCGAAACTGGAATTGGCACCTTCATACAACTGAGTGAGTTATATGGGTTGCCAAGGCTTCATTGGGCCAAAACCCTCTGCCTTTCTTGATAAGTATTTAAAGAACTATTGCAAATATAGGAGTGGGATTTTAATCCACCAAATTATTAGTCTATTATTTTTATAGGAATATAAAAATGTAGGTAAATATATTATTTAGCAACATTTAAGGCCTTTTCATGTTTGTATCTTTACCGATCATTATGGCTAGAAAATTACTCAAACAAAACGCTATTATAATTAAAGAGGAAGAATTCATTGAAGTATTTGGAGCTCGTGAACACAATCTAAAGAATTTGGATATCCGTATCCCTAAAAATAAATTAGTTGTATTTACTGGTGTAAGCGGAAGCGGAAAATCGTCTTTGGCATTCGATACTATTTACAATGAAGGTCAGCGTAGGTATATGGAAAGTTTTAGTGCTTATGCCCGACAATTTATGGGTGATATGGAAAGGCCCGATGTAGATAAAATAACTGGACTATCACCTGTAATTTCAATTGAACAAAAAACAACTAATAAAAATCCTCGATCAACTGTTGGTACTGTTACAGAAGTGTACGATTTTCTCCGGTTATTATATGCAAGAATTGGCGAAGCATATAGTTACAACACAGGAAAAAAAATGGTAAAATTCAGCGAAGAAGAAATCGTTGATAATATTTTTACAAAATACAATAAGCAAAAAATTAGTTTATTAGCACCATTAATTAGAGGCAGAAAAGGACACTATCGAGAACTATTCGAAGACATTCGTAAAAAAGGATTTTTAAAAGTTAGGGTTGATGGAGAAATTCTAGATCTTACTCCAAAACTCCAAGTTGATCGATACAAGATTCATGACATTGAAGTAGTTATCGATCGTTTGCAAGTTACACCCGATATGAAAGTTAGGCTTAGCCAGAGCGTTCAACAAACTTTGAAAATGGGGAAGGACTTATTATTTATCTTACTCAATGATTCTGGTAAAACAATTCAATATTCTAAACAATTGATGTGTGAAGATACAGGCATCAGTTATGAAGAACCTTCACCCAATGCATTCTCCTTTAACTCTCCTTATGGCGCATGTCCAAATTGCAAAGGGCTTGGAAATGTTTATTTGATTGATATGGAGGCAGTAATTCCTGATAGTAATATTAGTATTAAAGATGGTGGTATTGCTCCTCTTGGCGAACAACGTGAAGCTTACATGTTTCGAAATGTTGAAATACTTGCAAAAAAACATAAAATAAATTTAGATAAACCAATTAATAGTTTACCAGTTACCTCTTTAAATATTTTATTATACGGTAATGCAGAAGGCAGCTCTTTAGAATTAGACAATGAAGAAGAAACAACAGCATCAAACCCTTATGAGGGGGAGTTCGAGGGAATTATACCGATGCTAAAACGTTGGTTTGTTGGAGTTAATAGCGAGGGCTTAAGAGAGTGGGTAGAAAAATTCATGCAATTAAAAACATGTACAACTTGTAATGGACAGCGACTAAAGAAAGAAAGTTGTTGGTTTAAAATCGATAATGAAAATATAGCAGCATTAAGCAATCTTAATTTAGATAAACTAAATGGTTGGTTTAGCAACATTGAAAAACGAATAGACAAAAAGCAAAACCTAATTGCTAAAGATATTCTCAAAGAAATTAGAGAGCGAGTACAATTTTTATTAGATGTTGGTTTAACTTATTTGTCGTTAAACAGGCCAGCACGTTCATTAAGCGGAGGAGAATCACAACGTATTCGTTTGGCAACACAGATAGGTTCTCAGTTACAAGGCATTACATATATATTAGATGAGCCATCCATTGGTTTACATCAAAGAGACAATCAACAACTCATTCATGCATTGCAAAATCTGCGCAATATTGGCAACTCTGTATTAGTAGTAGAACATGATAAAGACATCATGATGGCTGCAGATCATTTAGTAGATATTGGGCCTAAAGCAGGTAAGTTTGGCGGTCATATTGTTTCAGCTGGAACTCCAACTGAGGTATTAAAAAGTAACTCAGATACTGCATTATACCTAAACGGAAAAAAATCAATTCCCATACCAAAGGAACGTAGGCCCGGAAATGGTAAATCTGTTTTGTTGAAAGGAGCATCCGGTAATAATTTAAATGGAGTAGATATTTCTTTCCCTCTCGGTAAACTGATAGTAGTAAGCGGAGTTAGTGGAAGCGGAAAATCAACTTTGATTAATGAAACACTTTATCCGATTTTATCAAAGCATTGTTACAACAGTAGAGTTAGCCCAATGCCATTTAAATCGATTAAAGGGTTAGAAAATATTGATAAAGTAATTGAAATAGATCAATCGCCAATTGGTAGAACTCCAAGAAGCAACCCTGCTACTTATTGTGGATTTTTTACAGAAATCAGAACACTATTTGCTTCGGTGCCTGAAGCAAAAATTAGGGGATACAATGCTGGCCGTTTTTCTTTTAATGTTAAAGGAGGAAGATGTGATGTTTGTGAAGGTGGAGGAATGAGGGTAATTGAAATGAATTTTTTACCAGATGTGTATGTTAACTGCGAAAAGTGTAATAGTAAAAGATATAATCGCGAAACTTTAGAAATAAGGTACAAAGGCAAATCAATTAGTGATGTGTTGAACATGACTGTTGAAGAAGCTTGCGAATTTTTTCAGCCAGTTCCATTTTTATATCGTAAAATAAAAGTTTTGCAAGACGTTGGTTTAGGATATATAACACTAGGACAGTCTGCTGTTACGCTTAGTGGTGGCGAAGCGCAACGTATTAAATTATCTACTGAGTTGGGGAAAAAAGACACTGGTAAAACATTTTATATTCTAGACGAGCCTACTACAGGGCTGCATTTTCAGGATATTCAGCTTTTATTAGACGTATTAAATAAATTGGTGGATAGAGGTAATTCGGTATTGGTTATTGAGCATAACTTAGATGTGGTAAAAGTAGCCGATCATATTATTGATTTAGGTCCCGAAGGAGGAGATGGGGGTGGAAAAATATTATTTGAAGGAACACCTGAAGAGATGATTAAAAATAAAATCAGTCACACTGCCCGATTCTTAAAAATTGAAATGAAATAGTTGTACTACATAATCAAGTTCCTTTATTAACTTTAAACAATGAATCTAAACGATTTAAATTTTTTACCTGAATGGGATGATAGCCGATACAAGGTTGGTCCAGATGATGCAGGTGAGGAATGGAGAAGAGGTCCTGCTAGAGCAATCGCAAAAGCCATGTACAAACAGTGGCGAGAGGTTTTTGGTTTTGTTATTGCATTTGCCGAAAACTTAGCAGATGACGGTGAACAAACACATCCTGCATCTACTAAAGCATTGATTTATGAAAATTTAATGATAGTTGCTCCTAAAATTATTGGAGCAATTAGTATGGATTTATATGTGTTGAAAATGGAGAACGCTTCTAATATTAGAACCAATTGCAAGCAGATGATGGAGCAAATTGGTTTTTCCGTTTTAATGGGTTGGGCTGATGACACTCACAAAAAAGTAATCGAGGATGCCCTTCTAAAATTTAGAGAATTATTTAAACAATGGGTTTCTACTTTTCAGAAAGATACTTACGAAGATGAGTGGGGTTTGTTTGTTTAAGAGTAGATTTCTTCTTTATGTTTTGGCTTATAAATTAAATAGTAAAAACTTAAAATTAAAATGCCAAGTGCAAAAGGAATTAATGCTAGTTGCTTAAAAGTAATTCCTGGTAAAACCTCAATTGCATCGAAATGAAAAAATTCACTAATCATCCAATAAGAGTTGGCAGATATCCAAATGGTGATTGCCAAATTATGGGTTAATTCCGACATAAATTTTCTTGTTCTATAAGCTATCACTATTGAAATGATTAAAGTAGGAATAATCATAGTAACGCCTAACCATCTCCAACCCATACACCAAGCAACATCTTTAAACAACCAAAATACAATATGTAAGTTTTCCATCTTTCTATACTTAATCGGAATATTGTAGGTTTCGTTCATGTTTATTTTTTTAACCAATTAGCGACTTAAAATTTTCTGAAAACGATTCAAATCTACCAAAGGATTTAATAGAATATTATTTACAATATACTGTGTAAATTGATTCGAAAAAAATGGAGCAAGGCTACAACCCTTGGTGCCCATGCCATTCATGATTCCAACAGAATGATGAATTGGGTGAAACCCTATAAATGGTCGCCGCTCCATATTGGCTGGCCTTACAGATGCTAATTGATCAACAATTGTATAGGGAAGCTTTAGCCAATGATTCAATTGTGATTTAATTTTACTTTTAAAAGCTTCAGTTGGATTTGCGTCAGTAAAATTCCATTCATAGCTCGAACCGATCCAAAATAACCTGTCTTTCCATGGAACAATACTAATTCCTTGTTTGTAAATATGTGTAGTTGGTAAATCAGGAATTGAAACTATTATCGCTTCGCCTTTGTTAGGAGCAAATGGCAGTAAATGAAAATACTGATTGTTGAAACCCATTGTGCCATCACAAAAAATTATTTTCTGAGCAGTATAATTTTTATAAATAATTTGGTCTGCTAAAATAGATGCATCCGATAAAATGAAGTGAGTATTTAATAGTAGATCTTGCTCAATCAATTTTTTTCTCCAACCATCTAACATGGCTTGTATATCTACTAAATAACAAGGATTAATTTCCCCAATACCAAAGCTTGGATTAAAATATTCGTTCCATAGATTAGTATTTTCTGGATGTTTTAAATAAGTTGTTTCAACAGGTAATCTTTCATCAAAAGCCAATTTCATTTGTGGAGTTGAATGAAAGTCGAGTATGTTACATTGACGAATCAAACTCAATTGTAGTTCTTTACCCATTTCGGTATATGCCTGAACTGCATATGGCATTAATGTTTCAATTTCCCATGTTCTTACAATTCTTCTACCAGTTACAGGGTTAACTACACCACTGGCTACTTTTGAAGCCGAGAAAGGAGAAGGCTCATCAATTACTAAAACAGTTTTATCAGCTTTAATTAAGTTCCAGCTAAGAAAAGTTCCGCTAATACCCTGACCGATAATAATATAGTCAACTATTTTACTGCTCATTTAATCAACATAAATCTACTAATTGAATCTTTTGTATTACCACATGTAGCAGTTATAGCTACTCTAATTTTTCCAGTAAAATTGCCAGGTATTGTAAAAGGAAATTTTGTAGAAAAAATTTCTCCTGGTGTTGCGGTAAAATATTGAAAAGGATAAATATTATAAAACCAACCATCAACACTTGTGTTTTTTTTAGAATCAAATAATTCAAGTATAATATTCCCTGTTCCTTCTTTTTGTAAAGTGTTTTTTATAGCTACTTTTAATTCGATCGATTGATTTTTTTTCAATTGAGTTGGAATTTGAGTAAGGATACTAATTTTTTCTGCAGCAAGCTGGGCAACTATTTCAGTCGTAAAAAAAATAAGGGATAAAAAAAGTAACGTCTTATTCATAGTAAAATAAAAACCCGCAATTTGTCATTACGGGTTTTTGATAGTAGTTCAATTAATGATTATTTTATTAATGCTGCAGCCATTGTTTTACCAATATCTGCAGGGCTAGCACAAACTTCTATTCCACACTCTGCCATAATTTTCATTTTTGCAGCAGCTGTATCATCTGCTCCGCCTACAATTGCACCAGCATGTCCCATTCTTCTTCCTGGAGGCGCAGTTTGTCCTGCAATAAATCCAACAACAGGCTTGGTTTTATTGGCTTTAATCCATCGTGCAGCTTCTGCTTCCATATTGCCACCAATTTCACCAATCATAATAATACCATCGGTTTCAGGATCGTTCATTAATAATTCAACTGCATCTTTTGTAGGAGTACCAATTATAGGATCTCCTCCAATACCAATGGCAGTACTAATTCCTAAACCGGCTTTCACTACTTGATCAGCGGCTTCATATGTTAATGTACCACTCTTAGAAACTATACCAATTCTTCCTGGTTTAAAAATAAAGCCAGGCATGATACCCACTTTAGCTTCTCCAGCAGTGATAACACCCGGACAATTTGGTCCTATTAATCTAGTATTGGTTCCTTGTAAATAATTTTTTACCGAAACCATGTCTTGCACTGGGATGCCTTCTGTAATACAAACTACTAATGCGATACCAGCATCAGTTGCTTCCATAATGGCATCAGCTGCAAATGCAGGAGGTACAAAAATGATACTTACATTGGCACCTGTTTTTGCAACGGCATCAACTACAGTATTAAAAACGGGTTTGTCTAAATGGGTTGTACCGCCTTTATTTGGAGTAACTCCACCCACCACATTGGTTCCGTATTCAATCATTTGTGTTGCATGAAAAGTACCTTCAGTTCCGGTAAATCCCTGAACAATGATTTTTGAGTTTTTATTTACTAATACTGACATGGCTACTCGTTTCTCGTTTTTTTAATTTTCGTGGCAAAAATAGGTGAAAAAGGGCGTATATTCCGATTGAATATGATGATTAAAAAGGCATTTTATTTAGTTTTTATAGGCCTATTTTGACTAAAGCCTTATTTTGCTCAAGAATACAGGGCTTTTCGCAGTTTTACAACAGCCGATGGATTACCCAGTAATCATATTTATAGAAGTATTTAATGCATTAGAGGTTTATTTATGAAACTTTAGGTAAAGGAATTACATGATTTTGTGGAAGATGTTATTTAAATTTTTTTAAACATTTTATGATTTTTCAAGTTATCTATCTAAATTAAGTTGCTTAAATTACATTTTTTGTAATTAATAAAAATCCGTTTAATAATTATATGGAACTCAGTATTAGAGTAAACAAATGGGTCAATAGATTCAGGCAATACATGTTTTTTTATAAAGATGGATATTTCGAACTCCCATATTTGTCTAATTCGCCCGAAATAATGATAAACTCTTTTAAAAACCTCCCTTTTACTAGGTTTGAAGAAGCAGAAAAGGTCATTTATTCTAATACTATTTTTTCAAATGGTTCTATGAGGTATAAAGAACTTGAACCAGGTTTATGGATAATTCTTACCGAAATGGAGTTCAAAAAAAATGTTTGCACAAAAGCTTTATACGATGGTGAGCCTTGTGATTATTATTTTCTATCTCATTTCAGGTATACTTCAGTAGTGGAAAAAATTGCTATTAACAATATTCAATTACCTAAAGTTGGGTGGTCCTTATACAGACCAGGAACCGAAATAACCGCCTATTTTAATAAAGGCGATAAAGGGGTATTTATTAATTTTATTTTTGATAGTGCTTGGTTTTCTAAAAATATTTCAACAGATGATTACTTACATCAAAGTGAACTGAAAAAATACATTAATTCCAACGAATCTTATATTGTTTGGAATGATTTAATTCAAAATTCAGAAGAATTTATAAATATTATATTGGAATTGCTAAGAGCTCCAATGAATATTTCAATTAATTCTCTTAGTATCAAAGCAAAATGTTTTCAAATAATTAGCGATTTTTTTACTAGTATTTCCGACTTAAAGATGGCTCAAGGTTTAAACAAAGTTCCAAATCATGAAAAAAGTAATGTAGCAAATGCTGAAAAAATCATTTTAGAATCTCTAACAAATGAATTTCCTGGCATTGATTTGATAGCTCAAAAGGTAAATATGAGTCCTTCAAAATTAAAAACCCTTTTCAAAGAAGTTTATGGTAAAAGTATGTTTCAGTATTATCAAGAAAAACAAATGAATATTGCTTTCGAACTCTTGCAAACCCGCTCTAAAACGGTAACAGAAGTGGCCGACATATTGGGGTATGAAAATCCGAGCAATTTTACCAATGCATTTAAAAAAATATATAATTTACTACCTTCTCAAGTTAACTAATGTCGTATTGCACTAGTTTATTGTCGTTTACGGTTAGTATCAATAAATGTTACTCAAATATTTTTGCATCGTGATTTAAAAAGGTATAGATTTTTATTTTAAATAATTTAAGTTTTAGTTTTCTTTTAATAACCGGGGGGTGTTAAAAGTTCACTGGTCAAATGTCTCACCAAGGTGAGACATTTTTTTTGCACACTGTAACATTCTATCCCTTTGTACGTCCAATAGCCATAACAAAGGAACAGAAAATGAAACAACTGCTTGGAATGATGGTATTATGGGTATTGTCTTTTAACCTGAATGCTCAAATAGCTATATCGGGTAAAATAATTGATGAAAAACAAAAACCTATAAAAAGTATAACAATTCTACTTTTAAAAAACTCTGACTCCTCTCTCGTAAAATCGGCCATTTCTAATGATGCTGGAACTTTTACTCTGGAAGTTCCTAATGGCCAATCATATAAGCTTTCTATTAACGGCATGGGTTATCAAAAATACTTTCAAGAAATTCAAACAAATGGTGCTTCCATTCAATTACCAGATATTAAGTTAATTACTTCAGTAAATACTTTAGCTGAAGTAACCGTTACTTCTCGTAAACCTTTTCTCGAACAACGTGCCGATAAATTGGTAGTTAATGTTGAAAATAGCGCAACAGCAGCTGGTTCAACCGCTTTAGAAATTTTACAAAAAGTACCCGGTGTAATCGTAATGAATGAAAAAATTACCATGCCAGGTAAAAGCAGTGTGGGTATTTTAATAGATGGTAAAGCCTCTCAATACACAGACATTAATAATGTATTGGCTTCAATGGGGGCAAACAATATCGAAAAAATAGAAGTAATGGCCAACCCGGGTGCGAGATATGATGCTCAAGG
>JAYVRC010000477.1:0-3716 GCA_043776615.1 Sphingobacteriia bacterium | reverse complement strand
TTTTAGTTTGTTTATACCTGTATAAAACACTAAAAAAAACAGAACTAAAGTACTTTTTACCATTCTTGTTTTTAACTTTAACAGTTGAACTTACTGGGTTGTATATGATTATGCATGGTATAAGGAACTATCTGTTGTTTAATATTTTTACTACACTTGAATTTATTTTTTATTCTTTTCTTTTTTACAAACATTTTAGGAAGCTAGTTTTTAAAAAAATAGCGATACTTTTCATGCCTTTATTTGTACTTGCAGTTTTTATTAATCTCAAGTATTTTCAGGGAATAAACAACTTCCACTCTTATACTTTTTTATTGGGATCCTTTTTCATTGTAATTTTTTGTTGCTTCTTTTTTTATGAATCATTATTGCCAGAATACTTAGATAATAATTTAACAAAGCAACCATTTTTTTGGGTATGTACAGGGCTTTTATTATTCTATTTAGGCTCAGTCATTATCAACGCATTATTTGAATACCTTAGATCATATGATATGCAAGTAGAGGGTAAAAAAATATATGGAATTATCAATCAAAGCTTAAATGTAGTATTATATTCAGCCTTTATTTTTGCATTTAATTTATGCCAGAAAAACAGCAAGACATACTGATAACAGTCATTGTAGCTACTATCTTTTTTGTGCTTCTAGGTGCATTTTTATTGGTATTACTGTTTCTATTTTTGAGAAAGCAAAGAAAAAATAGAAAAGAAAAAGAAGAAATGAAAAATCGTTTTGAGCAAACTATGCTTAAAACACAAATAGAAATTCAAGACCAAACACTTGCTTATATTGCCTCTGAAATACATGATAATATTGGGCAAATTTTATTTCTCGCCAAAATTAATAACAATCAAATTACCAAAGATAATGTAGAGTCTCAAATAGAACTCATCGATGAATTATTAGGAAAAGCATTCAGCGATTTAAGAGAAATTAGTCACACATTAAAAAACAATCGATTTCATCAAATTGGCTTGAGTGAATCTATTCGTCAATTACTTCATAACATTGAAAGAACCGGCAAGTATACTACTAAATTTGAATCAATTCCATCAGATGAAATTGATGGCCTTATTCATGGAAATGATATAATTCTTTTTAGAATTATACAAGAAATAATTAATAACATACTAAAACATGCTGCAGCAAATTATATCAATGTATCCATTACAAAAGAAAATAACGATATAGCTGTTCTAATTGAAGATAATGGAATTGGATTTGACCTCTCAATTATAAAACAGGAAAAACAAGGTATCGGTTTGCACAATATTTACACACGTGCAAAAATGATTAATAGTACTGTAGAAATAATGAGTACTATTGATGTTGGGACAACCATTATATTAAAATTTAAGAGTCAATAATATGACAACAGTGGCTTTAGTTGACGACCATGAGATGCTTAGATCTGGACTAGCTGGTTTGATCAATACTTTCCCAGATTTTAAAGTGATTTTTGAAGCAGGAAATGGCAAGGAATTTATTCTAAAATTAGACCGAAACAATCCTCCAGATATTGTACTATTGGATATTACTATGCCCTTAATGGATGGGTATGAAACCGCCCTTTGGATAAAAAATGAAATGCCAATTTGCAAAGTACTTGTTTTAAGTATGCTTTCTAATGATATGGCTATTATTAGAATGCTTAGAAATGGTGTTAAAGGGTTTATTTTAAAAGAAAGTAAGCCTACAATTTTAAAACAAGCTATGGAAGCTATTAAAAACAATGAGTTTTATGTAAACGAGTTAGTTAGAGATAAATTAGTTAATTACATTACCAATGAAGAGATAGATGAAATGAATACTGCTAAACTACTAAATATCAATGAAGGTGAGGTTCAGTTTTTGCAATGGCTTTGCTTAGATAAAAGTTATAAAGAAATAGCTAAAGAAATGTTTATAAGCGTAAGAACGATCGATTCTCATAGAGATAGCCTCTTTAGAAAGTTAGAAATAAATACTCGAGTAGGGCTCGTAGTATTCGCTATTAAACATGGAATTGCAACTGTTTAATACCTATTTAAATAGCTAACTTTATTGCATGTTTCGGCAAATATTTACATTCACCTGTCTAATATTAATCATCAACTCTTCTGTTGCACAAATACCAATAGGTAGTTGGAGAGAACATTTAAATTATCAAAATACAATACAAGTAGTCAAAGGAAATGAACTTTATTGTGCAACCAAAACAAACCTCTTTTCTGTTGATGATAAAGGTGAAATTACTAGATATAGCAAAGCGAATGGATTAAATGATATTGGTGTAAACGCAATTGCTTGGGACGAAACAACAAAACAATTAATTATTGCTTATAAAAACAGCAATTTAGATATTATTAAAGGGAGTATAATTAAGAATATCTCAGATATACTGCAAAGTAAAATTGCAGGAAACAAATCAATCAATCATATATATTGTAGGAATGGAATTGCTTATCTATCAACTGGCTTAGGCATTATTGTTGTAGACTTAATAAGATATGAAATAAAAGATAGTTGGATTATTGGAAATAACGGATCGTTATCAACCATCAATGCAACAATTGCTGATAACAATTTCTTTTATGCTGCTTCAATGGAAGGGTTAAAACGAGCAGTTATAAATTCACCCAATCTAGCTAATTTTTCAAATTGGTCTACCATAAATGGAACCAATGGATTGCCTTTAGGTGCTGTAAATTTTGTTGGAATCATTAGTAATCAAATAATTGCAACTATAAATGATACTGTGTATATTTTCAATAATAACAATTGGAAAATATTATACTTAGATTCATCCTGGCAAATAATCAATACGAGCATCTCATCCGATAAATTGCATATATGTCAGAAAAATAATTCAGGAAATGCGCGCGTATTAATTTTATCATCATCAGGTACCGTATTAAACATACTTAATAAACCTGGTGTAATATCGCAACCTCAATCTGCAATTACAAATAACGATGCTGTTTGGATTGCTGATTTATTTGGGGGGCTTTCGAAATTTACGAATGATATAGAACGGTATACTCCAAATGGGCCTTTAGGAATTGCTAGTGGAGAATTTGCTTTTAGTAAAACAGCTTTATTTGTTGCAGCTGGCTCAGTTAACACTGCATGGAATTATTTGTATAATAGGGATGGCATATTTAAATTTCAAGATGGAGTCTGGACAAGCAAAGGGGCATTTAATACAGCATTATTAGATACTACTTTGGATTTTATTACACTTGCTATAGATCCTATTAAACAATCGCTTTGGGCTGGTAGTTACGGTGGCGGACTTGTACAATTATCCGAATCTAAAACTACTATTTATAAACAGAATAATAGTTCATTACAAGCTGCTATTGGAGATCCTACAAGTTATAGAGTAAGTGGGTTATCATTCGATATAAATAATAATTTATGGATTTGTAATTATGGGGCTCCCCAGCCATTAAAATTGCTAAAACCTGATGGCACATGGAAATCGTTTTCAATACCATTTAACCTTTTAGAAAATGCTGTGGCTCAAATAATAAACGACGACTATAATCAACTATGGATTATTAGTCCAAAAAACAACGGTCTAATTTGTTATCATTATGGAAATAGTGTAGACAATACCAACGATGATCAATGGAAATTGTTGAAACAAGGAGTTGGAAATGGAAATTTACCTTCAAACAATATTTTAAGCATTGCAAAAGACAAAAACAATAGTATTTGGGTAGGAACTGA
>JAYVRC010000476.1:0-3719 GCA_043776615.1 Sphingobacteriia bacterium | reverse complement strand
AGAACGATCTGACTGCTCAATAAGCTAATAATGGCAACAAAAGGAAATATCGAATTAAACAAAGGCATCCCAGTTATTGAAGATGCCTTTGTAATAATTATTATAACCGAATGGAATAGCAAAATTGTTGGTGAGCTTGAAAAAGGAGCAAAAAAGGTCTTGAAATCAAATGGAGTAAAATTTAAAACAGTTGTTGTTCCTGGAGCTTTTGAAATTCCATTTGCTGTAAAAAATCATTACGCTTATTGCAAAAAAGTACCTGATGCATATATTACTTTAGGAACAATTATTCAGGGAGATACACCTCATTTCGATTATGTATGTAAAGCAGTTACAGAAGGAGTACTTCAATTAAATCTAAGCATTGATGTACCAGTAATTTTTGGCGTGTTAACTGTTTTAAATGAAAATCAAGCCAAAGAAAGAATTGGTGGCAAACTTGGCCACAAAGGCGAAGAAGCAGCCATTACTGCCCTTAAAATGATTCATTTAAATCGTTCATTTAAATAATTGGTTATACAATGATTGTACAGTTATTTGTTCCTTGCTTTATAGATCAACTTTACCCAGATGTTGCTTTTAGTATGGTTAAAATATTAGAGAAAGCAGGCTGCACGATCAAATATAATAAAAATCAAACCTGCTGCGGTCAACCTGCTTTTAATGCTGGTTTCTGGGGAGAAGCTAAAGAGGTTTGTACTAAGTTTTTACAAGACTTTGAAGGGGCAGAATACATTGTTGCTCCCAGTGCAAGTTGCGTTGGATTTGTAAGGAATTACTATTCTAAATTATTCGAAAATTCTTCGCATAAAAGTCAAGCTGAAAAAACAGCAACGCGAATTTTTGAATTCTCCGATTTTTTAGTAAACATTTTACACATCGATAATTTGGGTGCAACATTTAAAGGTAAAGCTACTTATCATGATAGTTGTGCTGCTCTTAGAGAATGTAAAATAAAAACTGAACCAAGACAATTGCTAAGCAATGTAGTGGGTTTAGAATTGGTAGAAATGAATGATGTAGAAACCTGCTGTGGTTTTGGTGGAACATTTGCCATAAAATTTGAACCAATCAGCATAGCAATGGGTGATCAAAAAATTAATAATGCTGTTGACACTGGAGCCGAGTTCATCATCAGTACCGATATGAGTTGTTTAATGCATATTGATGGTTGTGCAAAAAACAATCGTAGCAATTTAAAAGTTTTGCACTTAGCTGATGTACTAGCAAGTGGATGGAGTTAGGAATTAGGAAACTGTTCAATAATACTGCTTATCCCGCGCATAATTCTTAATGCTTAATCCATAATTTCCTACTCTCCTAGTACCCATTCAAAATCTAACTGGCGTTTTTCTAAATTAGCTGCAACAACTCTTATAGACAATCTATCGCCCATTTTAAAAGTTCTTCCACTCCTTCTACCCACTAAACTATATTCAGATTCTACTAATCTAAAATCATCAAAATCACTTAATCCAATAATACTTACCAAGCCTTCGCATTTATGTTCAACTGTTTCTACAAAGAACCCAAAACTAGTAACCCCACTTACAACACCTTCGAATACTTCTCCCAAATGACCTTTTAAGAATTCTACTTGTTTGTATTTATTACTTGCACGCTCCGTTTCCATTGCAGCCCTTTCTCGCTCACTACAATGCTTGCTTTTTTCCTCCATTTTTTTATCAACAATCGGCTTGCCCTCAAGAACCGATTGTAAAACACGATGCACTAAAACATCGGGGTAACGACGAATAGGTGAAGTGAAATGACAATAATGCTCAAATGCTAAACCATAGTGACCAATATTTTCTGTTGTATAAACTGCCTTTGCCATTGTACGAATACCTAGTTGTTCTAAAACATGCTGCTCAGGCTTTCCCTTGGCATCGGCTAACATTGTATTGAAGCTTTTGGAAATTGCCAGGGGTGAAGAAATATCAAAAACATGGCCATATTTTTTAGCATATAAAATAAATGGAGCTAGTTTTTCTTTATCTGGTTGATCATGCACGCGATAAGGAAAAGGGATTGGTTTTTTATTGATATTTTGCTTTGCTACGTTTTCTGCAATAGTTTTATTGGCCATTAACATAAATTCTTCAATCAATTGATGCGCTTCTTTGCTTTCCTTAACCAGAATCCCAATTGGAAATCCTTTGTCATCTAATTCAAATCGTACTTCTTGTGAAGAAAAATTAATAGCACCTTTACTAAATCGTTTTTTCCTCAATGTTTGAGCAATATCATTTAGCAATAAAATTTCATCAACATATTGGCCCTTTTTTGATTCTACAATTTCTTGTACATCTTCATAAGTAAATCGATGATCTGAATGAATTACAGTTCTACCTATCCAATATTGTTTTACTTCCCCTTTACCATTCATTTGAAATATTGCAGCAAAAGTTAGCTTGTCTTCATGAGGCCTTAGTGAACACAATTCATTAGAAATTTTTTCGGGCAACATTGGATTAACTCTGTCGGGCAAATACACTGAAGTAGCCCGTTTATAGGCTTCTGCATCTAATTCGGTGTCGGGATGAACATAATAACTTACATCTGCTATATGAACACCTATTTCATATTTATCGTCGCCCAATTTTCTAAAAGAAATGGCATCATCAAAATCCTTTGCATCAACCGGATCTATAGTAAATGTTAATATACTTCTACAGTCTTTCCGTTGCTTAATTTCATCTATATCTAAACCCTCACTAAGCTGTGCAGCTTCCGCCAAAACAGCTTCTGGAAAAGTGAGTGGAAATCCGGCTTGTGCCAAAAGCTCTTTCATAGCAGCATCATTTTCGTTTTCTGCTAACATTACACTTACTACTTTGCCCACTGGCTTTTTATCTTCCTTATCCCATTTAACCAATTGAACAATTACTCGATCTTTATGCTTTGCGCCATTTAATTCATTCATAGGAATGTATAAATCTGGCATTGGTTTATCAGTATCCGGAACAAAAAATGCATGATGAGGAGACAATTGAATATGGCCAATAAATTCTGTTTGTTTTCTGGCAATTACTTCAGTTATTTTTCCCTCTTTCTTTCCAGTCCTAGCGTTTTCTTTAATCACTTTTACACGAACAGTATCACCATGAAGCGCAGTACTAAAATCATTTGGACGTACCAATACATCGCCAGATTGATCTTCTACAATTACGTAACCCATACCCGATCTTGTTACATCTAACTTGCCTTTTATAGTTTGAACAGCAATAATTTTTGCCTTCAGCTTTTGTTTCGATTTTTGTTTTGGCGCTGGCTTTGCTGCTGGTTTATTTTTTTTCATATTGTATTAGAATTGTAATGCTTAACATAATTAATTAGCATCTCGTTGAATTGTGGACCTTCATCAAATAAAAAAATATGCTGTATAGGAATTACATACATGGGAATATCTTTCAATTGATCATTGAATTTAATTAAACGTACTGCATCTTTTTCGGTGGTAACAATGATTTTATCTTTTGCTTGAATGGCATTAAATTTTTGAATAATCTCTTTTAAATCATCAATCGAAAAAATATGGTGATCAGAATAGTCTTGTTGATAGTAAGCATGTGTATTATTGAGTAAATAATCTTTTAATGGCTTAGGATTGGCAATTCCACATACCAAAAGCACTTCGTCTTTTGGGGTGATATAACACTTATCAGTAGCATTAGCAATATGGTATAAAACGCCGTAATTGATTGATGTAAAAAAAA
>JAYVRC010000475.1:0-3721 GCA_043776615.1 Sphingobacteriia bacterium | reverse complement strand
GCTTCAACAACAAATGATCAATAGCAATGGTACCGTAAAGAAAGTATACGAGATGGAAACTTCACATTTGCCATTTGTAGTGCAACCAGATATGTTTTTAAAAATAATTGCAAGTATTAAATAGAATGAAATCAATTTGTTGCTTAATCATCGCATCATTCCTATTTTGGAGTGATGCGATTGCACAATTACCTGTTGAGGTTTTTGCTGGGGATAAAAAAATCTCTTTTGATTTATTGTTCTTTAAATACTTTAAGAATCAACAAGAGTCAAATACTAAACTCTTATTCTTCAATCGAAATAGGTTAAACATCGATTACAAGCAAACAACATCAGCCAATTTGCCCGTTTTTGGTTTTACGGAAGCTATATCATACAATCATCCAAAACTAAAAGGGTTTGCGCCAGTATTGGTTGTACAAACGAGTAATAGCGGGGTTTTTCCTAAAGCAGGTATTCAGTATTTTCATCGAAAAAATAATTTTACTTTTTTTAGTTGGCTCGTAACTGAAACACTTCAGCAGCCATATATCGATTTTTTTATACTTACCAGATTTGAACCCAAGCTTACTAATAAGCTTAATTTATTTACTCAGCTAGAATTGGTGAATGCATTACCAACAAATACTGTATTAAATTATAATTTGTTTCAGCGTATTAGAGTAGGGCTTAAAATGAAACAATGGCAGTTTGGCATTGGTGCCGACTTTAATGAATATGGTAATTTAAATTATATATCAACCAATAATATCGGCACTTTTTTGCGATACGAATTTTAAATACAACAATCAATTAACTTTAATCTTTATCAATTTTAATTTAAATGAAAATAGCAATAATTGGAACAGGCAATGTAGGAAGCGCTTTGGCCAAGGGCTGGGCAAATGTGGGGCATACCATTTACCTTGGTGTAAGAGATATAGATAATTTTAAAGGGAAGGAATTACTTTCTTTTAGTAGGAATATAAAAGCTTTGCCAATAGCTGAAGCAGTAAAACATTCAGAAGTTATTTTAATTGCCGCAGTACCAGCTGCTGTGATTGATATTGCAAAGTCGTTAGGAGATGTTTCAACAAAAATAATTATTGATTCAATGAATTCTGTTCGAGTTAAGCCAGATGGATTTGATAATACAACAGCAGCTTTTGTAGCTTTAACCAATTGCAAATCGATCGTAAAATGTTTTAATACTACAGGTGCTGAAAATATGTTTAACCCTTTTTATGGAACAAAAGGAATAGATGTGTTTATGAGTGGGGATAGTATAGAAGCAAAACAAGTTACTGCAACATTAGCCAAAGATCTGGGTTTCGGAAATTGTTATGAATTTGGCGGGTCAGATAAATTTAATTTACAAGAACAGCTTGCATTGTGTTGGATTAATCTTGCAATGATGCAAGGAATGGGGAGAAATATTGCTATAACTGTTGTGAAGCGGTAGCTATATTATTTTTAACTTAATTGTTATAAACTATTCAAAATGGGTGAATTCAATTAAATAATTTTTTGTACATTGTCTAATTAATCAAAATACAAAATCATGAAAAGTAAGATTCTATTTGTAGTATACCTATTATTTGCATTAATGTTTATTAATTCTGGCCTAAATAAAATATTTAACTATATGCCTATGCCAGCTGATTTGCCTCTTGGGTTGGTAAAAATCATGACTGCTATGAGTGAAATTGGATGGCTAATGCCATTAATTGCTGTAGCAGAAATAATTGGTGGCGTATTATTTGTTATCCCAAAACTTAGAGCTCTAGGTGCAATTATTATATTTCCTGTAATGATAGGAATACTTTTAACACATATTTTTAATGCACCTCAAACTTTGCCAGTGGCAATTGTATTGTTACTAATTAATCTTTGGGTAATTTATGACAATCGAGAGAAGTACCTACCGATGATTCGTTAAGTAATAATGTTGCAAGTGATAACACCTGCAACGGCTTGAATTGCACTTACATTTTTAAAAAGATAACACGCACAACGTTAGAAAAGTAGTTTGGCATTCTATTTGTCCTACTTAATTTGAGCCGTATAATGGCCATTATTCAACTAATTCATTTAGCATGTTAAAAAAAATCAGTTTTATTGTAGCCATATTGTTTACACTAACAAGTTTTTCTCAAACCAAGAACTTTCTCGATCAACCCTATATTGAAGTTGCAGGAACTGCCGACACTTTGGTAACGCCTAATAAGATTACACTTAAAATAATATTATCTGAAAAAGATACCCGTGATAGGGTATCAATTGAAGAAATGGAAATTAAAATGGTAGATGGGCTAAATTTGATTGGAATAAATACAGAAGATAAGCTTACCATTAGTGATATGGTGAGTAATTACAAAACCTATTTATTGAAACAGAAAGACATTTTAAAGACCAAGGAATATCAATTGGTAGTTTCCGATGCAGCAACACTTAGTAAAGTTTTTTTGCAACTCGAGAATCTAGGCATTTCTAATACCTCTATTGAAAAAGTAGAGCATACCCAACTAGAGGCACTTAAAAATTTATGTAGAACCAAGGCAATAGAAAACGCCAAACAAAAAGCATTGGCATTGGTAAAACCCTTATCTCAAAAAGTAGGTAATGCTTTGTTTATTTCAGATAATGAAGGCAGTATGCCAAATCCTTATCAAGATAGAATGTATGGAATGCAAATAAAAACAATGGCAGCCGAAAGTTATGAGCCTCCTAAAATTGATTTCAAAAAAATTCAAGTTGTAGCTGGAGTAAATATGCGCTTTGTTTTGCAATAAAAGATAACTTCGCTTTCATAATTACATAACGAAGTTGCAAATGCCGCTCTCTTTTGTAAGCGATAATTTTTTATGGCTATTTCAAGACGAAAATTTATTAAAACAAGTGCTGTTGTTACTGGAGCAGCTCTTTTTCTAGACGCATTTTGGCTCGAGCATCATTTTATTCAAACCAATGAATTCTATTTAAATAATGCATCTAAAGATGCTAGTAATAATATAAGCATTGTACAAATTTCTGATATCCATATTCAGGTAGTAAATAGTCCTTTAAAAGATTTAGCGGAAATGCTGAATAAGCTTCAGCCAGACCTGGTTGTATTTACAGGTGATGTTCTTGATAAACCGGAAAATATTACTGTATTTAAAAGCTTTATTGAGCTGATTGATGTACATATTCCTAAAGCAGCTATTTTAGGTAATTGGGAATATTGGGCAAATATTACAATGGATGAACTTAACCAAATTTATAAAAACAATAACTGCAGATTATTAATTAATCAGGGAACCCAATTCAAATTAAAAGAAAAAACATTTTCAATTACTGGTGTAGATGATTTTGTTGCTGGTAAGGCAGATATTACAGAAGCATTAAAATGGTATCAACCAACTGACTATCATATTATTTTAAATCACTGTCCTCAGTATACCGACCAAATTAGATCGGCATTGCCCACCAACATAAAAACAGATTTAATTTTATCTGGTCATACACATGGCGGACAAGTAAATCTTTTAGGATTTTGTCCATATTTACCCGAAGGTTCTGGTAAATATGTAAGAGGTTGGTATGATGGATCTCCTAAAATGTATGTATCTCGAGGAATTGGCACAAGCATTTTCCCCATACGATTAGGAGCTAGAGCAGAAGTAGCCATATTTAATTTTCCGAGTTAATTGGGTTAAGCACCAATAATCATTCTAGATTTGCTTCCAAATATTTTCCTGAA
>JAYVRC010000474.1:0-3724 GCA_043776615.1 Sphingobacteriia bacterium | reverse complement strand
TTGCTGTGATAGTTACTCAAACTTTTCCAAAAGACATGGAACGATTTGGGGAAAAGGATGGGGTTTATATTTGTACTATGTCGGAAGTTAGAAGTGTTGCCCTCCTATTGCGCAATGCAATATTAAAAGTAGCAGATGCTAAAAAAAGTCAGGAGAACAAAGGAGATAAAATGGTGATGTTGTACGACTATTTAATTGGCTCCGAGTTTAGTGAACAATGGAAAGCTATTAGCGAAGGTTATAGAAGTATGAGGCAAAGCATTCAGAAAGAAAGAGATGCTATGGAGAAAATGTGGAAGGCAAGAGAGAAACAATTAGACAAGATATTATTAAATGCTGCACATATTAAAGGATCTGTAGAAGGCATTGCAGGAGCAGATGCAGTAAACTTAAATTTAGTAGAAGACGACAACGACTCATTGCTACTTGATTAATTTCATCGACCATATTAATCATACTGGACAACCCGTTTTGCCATCCCAAAAAAAACCAATCTACCCTATTAAAAGTGATTTGCACAATTACTTAATAAAATATGGCAGAGAAGTTATACTGCCATTTGGGTATAATGACTTACACAAGTTCACTTACACAGTTCCACTAAAAGACAAGCATGGAAATGACACTTTATGGGAAAAAGTTTCTTATGATATGCATGAATGGAAATTTTTGCGTGAAAGCTTAATTCGTGTTTATGCAATCTTAAAAACAGAAGGTGACATGAGCTTTGTGGATCATTTGGATGTTGCAAGAATTGACTATTGCTTTTTTGGAAATAGCAAACCTTTCAGAATAAGGATTATCAATAAATTTAACGACAATTACGATCATTACTATATAAAACAAGCAGATGCAAGTAGAGTGTATGGACTAGAATTGGAACATTTGTTATCTCCTAATAGAATGACTTATTTCACTTGTAAAGAAACATTGGTAGAAGAACATATACCAGGAATACCTGGAGATGTATTTATTGCAGATTATTTAGATAACAACCAAACCAATCAAATTCGTTTGGCAAAAGAATTTGTGAAATTTAATGAGCGGTGTTTTGTTCAACTATTAGGCGATATGCGTTCGTATAATTTTGTTGTAAATATTATTCCAGATATTGAAGATTTTCAATATCGAATTAGAGCAATCGATTTTGATCAACAATCGTATGAAGGAAGAAAAAACTTATACTTGCCGCAATTTTTTAAAGAGAATAGTCCATTGGTAAATTTAGTAATAAAGCAATTAAACCATCAATCTATTGAACAATACCAAGCCGAAGAAAAAACAATGATGACTTTCAGATTAGTATCATCGAGGTACAGAATTAAAGAGTTATTAGATATTATGAATGACGATCCAATATCAAAAACTGAGAAAATAAATGAATTAAAAAAATCATTGGCAGAACATTTTAACAACGACCAATATTTAAGAGCAACTACAATGGGACAACTATTAAAAACCCATATGAAACAAGCACTGCTTAAATTTTTAAAACATGTTTCGAAAACCAACAATAAAATAGCCGATTAATTAAAATCAGATTCTACCCAAACAATACTAAGTTCATCCTGTAATTTATATTGTAAATTTAATTGCTGATGAAAATCATTTTTAATAAAATCGGCAATTATCATACCATTAGCTGCTAATTCGAAAGGCTGAGTTCTCATTACCTCTCTAAAGTCAACATCTCCCCTTCCCCACCATTTAAACATTGCTTCTTTTGCACTCCATAGAACAGTTAATTTTTCAATTTCATTCAAATAAGTATTGCAGAAAGAAAGGCTATTTAATTCTTGGATATTTAAAAATTTATTTTTGATTCGCTCAACCCTTTGCGTTACCATTTCAACATCAATACCTACCCTTCTATTACTACTTACAACTGCTGCTGCATAATTTCCACAATGTGAGATAGAAAAATGATACTCGTCTTGCGGTAAAAATGGTTTTCTTGTGTCGGCAATTTCAATTAGTGAGACTGGAAAATCTGGAAACAAATAGGTCAGTAAATACCTTCCTGCCAAATGTTGCAAAAGCTTATGAGGATGAGAAACTGGTTGGTGAAATGGTACTTTTTGAATAAAAAAAGACAGTTCCTCCTTTATTTCCCAAACAGCTAGCTTGGTTGTTTCGTTGATATTTTGTTGATAATACAGTGGCACTAAAACTAATTAGGATTATATATTGCAGCATTGCAATTTAACTGTAAAAGTAGTAAGAATGATTTTAAGTGATTTACGCATTTTAGAAGAAATTGAAAAAGGTACTATTAAAATTGAACCATATGATCGTGGAGAGCTAGGAAGTAATAGTTATGATGTTCATTTAGGTAAATGGTTGGCAGTATATGTTGATGCAGAATTAGACGCTAAAAAGCACAACAAAATTGAGTATTTTGAAATACCAGATGAAGGATATGTTATAGTTCCCTCTGGGTTTTATTTAGGCGTAACAGAAGAGTATACAGAAACACATGCACATGTTCCTTTTTTAGAAGGAAAATCTTCAACTGGAAGATTGGGTATAGATATACATGCAACAGCGGGTAAAGGAGATGTAGGTTTTTGTGGTAACTGGACTTTGGAAATTTCTTGCAAGCAACCAGTGAGGATTTATAAAGGAATGCCAATTGGACAATTAATTTATTTTCCAGTAGAGGGAGAAATTGGGACAGCATATAATCAAAAGAAGAATGCCAAATATAGCGGACAACCAAATAAGCCAATTGAAAGTATGATGTGGAAAAATGTTTTTTAAATTTTGATGGATACTTACAATTTTTTATATTTTTTTTGATAGGCAATTAGCCAACCAAGTACTTCATCATAACTATTAATACCTGCTAATTGTTTATTCATTTTAAGGTATTGATCATACAAATCGGCCGAAACAGGTGAAATTTTATTTTTTCTAGTTATAAAAAACTGACGAATTTCTTTCCTGTCTTTTTTAACCAAAGTATCGATATAGGTTTTATTGTATTTCACAACATCTTCTAAATCCTTATAACTACTATCTTGCGCATATAGAATAAATTGTTGTGAAAGTGCATACCCTAAAAGGTCGAGGTAAACTGAGTATTTAAAATAAGTATCATTGGAATTTGATGCAGCTAAATAGCCGATAAAATTAGCTTCGCTTTCACTCGCATATCCAAGTTGGTGTGCCATTTCGTGACAAGTAATAAAAGGAGTTAATACATTAGGAACATCAGTTCTAATTTGAGCTTCTCCAGTAAAAGGATTATAATATCCAGTAAACCCGATATAATCAGCTAAGGGCATAAAGAGACTTTCTTTAACTGATATTGTTTGATAATTTAAAAATGGATGAAAAGAGTTTGCCAGATGATAACTTCTTAATGCTTCGGACTTTAAAAGATCAAGCGAGTAATTGGGGAGTGAAGAATTAGCAAATGATCTTCTTAAAGTATTTGATTGATTAATAAGTAATTTAGTTAATAAAGTGATCTCCTCTTTTGAATAGGGATATTTTCGAATGCCGAGTTGTTGTTCGATGCCTAAACGGCTATAATTCAGGCCCCAAAAAAGTTTAAAAAAGATATAGATCCAACAAAAAAATCGAATCCCATTTCCTATAAAGTAAATGATAAGATTTAGGGTGATCTTTTCTTTGTAAATTTTGCTAATGCCTTTCTTCAGAAATACAAGAACCCATACTCCAAAACCCAGATAAAGAAAGTCGCCGATGCTAAAATGTG
>JAYVRC010000473.1:0-3740 GCA_043776615.1 Sphingobacteriia bacterium | reverse complement strand
AATATCAGAATACGTTTTTTTTGCAAGTAGCATGCAATCATCAATTAGTTCATCAACTCTAATTAACTTAACATCAGTTAAAAATGATAGTTGATCGTTTTGAGAGATCATTAATAATGAATTAGTCAAGTTGACCAAATGATGCTGATCTTCCATTAAAGAATTTAAAATTTTTTTATACTCTTCATTAGTTTGTTCTCGGCTTAATGCAACTTCAGTTTGAGATAACATTATTGCCAATGGGGTTCTCAACTCATGAGAAGCATGGTGAACAAAACTCTTTTGTGACTCAAATGCGTTTTTAAGCCGCTCCAACATTGCATTAAAATTTGCGGCAATTGTACCAATTTCATCATTGGTAGATTTGATTTTAATTCTTTCTGCAAGGTTCTGAATATTTGTATTTTGCATTTGATTACTTAAGCTAACAATTGGCTTTATCGCTTCGTTAACAAACAAAAAAGACATTATAGCAGTAAGTAATAGGGATCCCAAAAAAACGAATGAGAGAATTAATCGAAGATTTTTTAATTTTCTATAACCTGCATTATTATAACCAGATATATAAACATAAGATTTTGTTGCTGGTTTATAAATTACAACATGCTGAACTTCATTATCATCAGTAAACTCATAATATTGCTGAGTATTGAACTTAAGTTTATTTATTATTGGAATAACTACATTACTAGAGTTGGGCATTTTAAATAAAACTCTTTTATCTTTATCCGTTATTATCAATGTTTCCTGTAATAATGGCTTTTCATATACATCTCGTATTAATTCTTCAATTGCCTTTGTATCAGCATCTTTAATTTTTGTAAATATTTCGTATACTTCATTTCCTTCTATTGCAATTCGATTATAAAACTCGGATTTACGATAATCATTGTAAAACAAATAAATTGCTGTAAATGAAATAAATAATATAATCGATACAAAAAGTGTAAAGAGTAAGGCGAACCGTTGTTTCAGATTCATAATTGCTATTGAATAAGATAACCAAATCCAGGTTTGGTTTTTATTAGTTTATGTTCAAAAGGTTTATCAACTTTGTTACGTAAAAAACTAATATAAACTTCTATGGTATTGGTTCCAGTGTCGAAACTAAGTTCCCACACTTTTTCGAGAATCTCTTGTTTAGAAATTACCTTTCCTTTATTTTTTGCTAAAAGCACAAGTAAAGTAAATTCTTTTGCAGTAAGTTTAATATCATTACCTGCTCTCGTTACCGTTTTATTTTTAAAATTGATTTCGAGATCCCCAATTTTAATATTACTTTCTTCAGCAACAACTATTGTTCTTTTAATTAATACTTTAATTCTTGCAAATAGTTCATCAAAATGAAATGGTTTAACAACATAGTCGTCAGCCCCAGCTTCAAATGCAATGACCTTATCTTGTACTTGTCCAATTGCAGTTAGTATTAGAATAGGAATTTTTTTATTTTTTTCACGAATTTCTTTGCATATTTGGATACCATTTTTTAATGGCAAATTAATATCCAAAATGATTACTGAATAGCTATTTTGAACAAATAAAGTTGTGGCTTCATTTCCATTAGAAGCAATATCAACTTTAAAATTGTTACGAGTAAGTTCGTCTTTTATAACCTGAGCCAATTTAGACTCATCTTCTGCAAGTAATATCCGATTTTTCTTATCCATTTATTATTAATAGTATTACCAATTTAATTAATCTATTTTTTTAATTGTTCCGATACCTGCAATTTTTTGTTTTACTGTTGCTGCTCCTTTATAATATACAGTTCCACTTCCAGCAACATTTACATCTAATAAAACTTCCGCAAATATTTTTACTGTTCCAACACCAGCAACATCTACTTTGGTGTTTTCTGTTTTAAGATTGGAAGCATCACAGTCGCCAGATCCTGCAATATTAAAATTAGCGTTTTTCGTTTCACCCGATAATAAAAGCGAACCTACACCTGCAATATCAACATCAAGATCTGGTGTGTTTAATGCCAAACTAATATCACCGCTCCCAGATAAATTAATGCTCAATTTATCCATTCCGATAAATTTATTTTTTCCAGTAATTGTACCACTTCCAGTTAAGGAAATTCTAGACAATTTAGGAGTACTAATTTTTATTCTAATTGGTTGATCGCTTTTCAAATTATAATTCGACTTTTCTTTTAGCAAAATCTGATTATTGCTTTCTTTAACTACAATAAAAGGTTGTAAATTCTCATCTGTTTCGATAGTAACTGAAGTAGTTTCACTTTGGGTAATTTCTACATCAAAACTTCCTTCAAGCTTTATTTTTTCAGCATTATTAACTTTTCTGTTTTCAGTTTTAATTTTACCATTCCCTTGAATGGTTTTGTACCTCCATTTACATGAAAAAAGCATAACTGGTATAAAAAACAATAAAACAATGTATTTCATAAAGTCAAATTTGATGCTGTAATATAAGAAATTATATAATCCACCCCCTATAGGAACAAGCGCAAGAAGCAAAATTCATTTAACTTTGCAACCATGACGGAAAAAATATTGATCCTCGACTTTGGTAGTCAATACACTCAGCTTATTGCAAGAGCAGTTAGAGAAGCTAATATTTATTGTGAAATTATTCCATATCATAAAAAATTTGTTATTGACAATACTTTAAAAGGTATCATTCTAAGTGGATCACCTTTTAGTGTAAATGATGAAAATGCACCAGAAGTTCCAGTGGTTGATTATTTAGCAAAATTGCCAGTATTAGGAATTTGTTATGGTGCTCAAATGAGCGCTAAACTATTTGGTGGAAGGGTTGATAAATCCAACAAAAGAGAATACGGCAGGGCTTCCTTGGAAATAAAAAAAGAAGATATTTTATTCAATCAAATTCCTAATAAATCTCAAGTTTGGATGAGTCATAGCGACTCCATTACTATTATGCCAGAGGGATTTAGTATATTATCAACTACAGAGAGCATTCCTGTTGCTGCTTTTAAAAAAGATGATACTAGTCATTTCCCTTTATATGGTCTTCAATTTCATCCAGAAGTTTATCATTCAACCGAAGGAAAAAATATCATCAAGAATTTTTTAGTTGATATATGCAAATGCGCACAAAATTGGACACCCAACTCATTTGTAGACGAAACAATTGCTAGATTAAAAGAGGAAATTGGCGACAAACAAGTAATTATGGCCCTTAGTGGTGGCGTTGACAGTACTGTTGCAGCAACATTAATTGCTAGGGCTATAGGTAATCGTTTACATGGGATTTTTGTTGATAATGGAGTATTAAGAAAAGACGAATACCAACAAGTACTTGATACTTATAAAACAATTGGATTGAATGTAAAAGGAGTTGATGCAAAACAACTTTTTTATGACGCATTAAAAGACCAAACAGAACCAGAGGCAAAACGCAAAGCAATTGGAAAATTATTTATTGATGTATTTCAAGAGGAATCTCAAAAACTAGATGATATTTCTTTTTTAGGTCAAGGCACTATTTACCCAGATGTAATTGAAAGTGTAAGTGTTCATGGCCCATCTCAAACCATTAAATCTCATCATAATGTTGGTGGACTTCCAGATACAATGCATTTATCTTTAATTGAGCCATTGCGCTATTTATTTAAAGATGAAGTAAGAAAAGTAGGCATTGCACTTGGTATTCCTAGTGATTTAATTAATAGGCATCCATTTCCTGGACCCGGCTTAGCTATTAGAATACTTGGTGAAGTAACTGCAGAAAAAGTAGATTTACTGCAAAGA
>JAYVRC010000472.1:0-3747 GCA_043776615.1 Sphingobacteriia bacterium | reverse complement strand
TCAGCCCATCGAGTTTCGCTGTTAATATTTCCTTGAAGCAAAATAAAACTCCATAATCGATTGGGCAACTCAAAAGGATTTTTATTGCCAATTTTTTGAGCAGAATATTGTTCTCGATATCCAATCCATTCATTTCTTAAATCTGCTTCATTGGTATCTCCTAACCAATTTACTAGAATTTCAAATTCATATTTCATCGCAGCCAAATCTCTTGCACCCCAAGCAGATAGTTTTAAAACAACAGGACCGCTTAACCCCCAATGAGTTATAAGTAATGGACCTTGTTCTTTTAATTTTGTACCAGTAATTTTTATAATAGCATTTGAAATACTTAATCCCATTAATTGAGTAATAGGATGAGATGGAATATTAAATGTAAATAAAGAAGCTACTGGCTCCTCAATACTATGGCCAGTAGCTTTTAACCATTGAAACATTTCCGACTTTGGATAACCGCCACTTGCAATACAAAGAAAATCGGCATTCAATTGCTTAGAGTCAGAAGTTGTAATTACAAACTGATCTGAATTTTTTTCTATTTTCTTTACTTCCGATTGAATTATTACTTCAACTCTGTACTTATCAGCTTCTTTTAATAAACAATCAATAATTGTTTGTGAATTATTGGTAATTGGAAACATTCTACCATCTGATTCCTGATGCAATTCAACTCCCCTTTCTGCAAACCATTTAACTGTGTCTATGGTATTAAACTGAAAAAAAGATTTTTTTAAAAATTGTGGGCCTCTGGGATATTTTTTTATAAGCTCAGGAATATCAAAACAAGCATGTGTAGTATTGCATCTACCCCCGCCACTTACTTTTACTTTTGATAATAATTTATTAGATTTCTCAAGTAATATAACTTTAAAATTTGGATTCAATCGTGCAGCATTTACCGCACAAAAAAAACCTGCAGCTCCCCCACCAATAACAATTAATTTTTTGTTGATCATATTATTTCATCATCATTATTGCAGCCATTGTTTCAATACCGTTCCATAAATTTCTAATCCGAATATTTTCATTTTCTGCATGCTGATTATTATCATGATTAGCAATAGGAACCGTAATTGTTTTTGCCCTTAGGTATTTATCAAATAAGAACAACGGAAGACTTCCTCCCATGGATGGTAGTAATACCAATAATTCTTTTGTGGTTGATTGAACTGCTGCTACTATTTTCTGTGCAAATGGATTACTTAAAGATGTTCTTTGTGCATTGTATCCATCACTTAAACTGATAGTAGCAATTTTAGCATATTTACCTCTTTCTACATCAGTAGGCTCTCGATTAATAATATAATATCCTTTTGATTTTATATGATCAACTACCCGTTGCTGTTGAACTTGGTAGTCATTTCCTGGAACTAATCTTAAATCTAATACCGCTGATGCTGTTATAGGAATAACATTACTTGCTTTCTTTCCAACATTGCCACTTTGCATCCCATTAATATTCAAAGATGGCATTAATATTGATTTTTCTAAACTAACCCCATCCATTTCTTCATTTAAAAATTTCAATTCTTTTTTCATTTGATCGCCTACTGGAGGAATAGTTGAAACAGCTTTTAGTTCTTCGCTTGTTAAGGCCTTTGTATCATCATAAAATCCTTTAATTGTTACGCTGCCTTTTTCATTTTTCATAGAAGAAAGTAACTGAGCTAACATTAAACCCGGATTAGGAGCCCAATTTCCATAATGCCCACTATGCAATGGTCTACTCGGGCCATAAACAGTAATACCTACATGAGCATCTCCTCTTACCCCGAAAATGATAGACTTGTTTCCTGATTGATGAACAGGACCATCACATATTACCCAACCATCTGATTGCAATAAAGATTCATTTTGTTGAAATATTTCTGATAAATGCGTAGACCCAGCTTCTTCCTCTCCTTCAAAGAAGAACTTAATATTATATTGTAGTTTAATTCCAAGTTTATTAATTGCTTCATAAGCAGATAAGATAGCCATTACGCCTGCTTTATCGTCTGATGCACCTCTAGCATAAATTCTCCAATCGTGATTCAATTTTGAATTTTCGAAAGGGATAATGCTTGCTCCCTTTTCAAGCGATCCATTTACCAAAGTAGGAACGAATGGACTTAGTCCATTGTGCCATTGAGAACTATCAACTGGTTGCCCATCATAGTGAGCATAAAAAAAAATTGTTTTGGTAGCCCCAGGTGTAATCACTTCTCCATAAATAGCTGGGGTAATATTCTTTGTAACGCCATTCAATAATTGAATGTGTTGTATATTTCGTTTTTTCATCATTTCCATGATGAATGTTGCGTTTTGTTTTAGCCCTATGCTATCAGAAGCAATATTAGGAATTGATAAAAAAGAACAATATTCTTTAATCCACTCAATTTCTTTTTCAGATCTAACAGTTCGGACTGCTAAAGTAGCTTCAGATTGTGCATTAACATTAATGAACAGATTACAAAAAACAAAAAGAAACAATAAAATTCTCATCTCACTCAATTTGATGTAAGATAAAGAAAACATAATTGAAATTTTTACAGAAAAGTACTAATTGAATTTGTTTCTTTCACTTTAAAAATAGCTCGTATTCAAATTAATATTGGCTTTTTCAGCAGCTTCAATAATACTATAATCAGATAATATTAGTGCCTGATGCCTTTTTACACAAACATCATGTTCAAAATGAACAGATACTTTACCATCACGTGTTTTAACAGTCCATCCATCATCTTCAGTGTAAACATCTTTTGATCCAAGATTAATCATTGGTTCAATTGCCAATATCAAATTTTCTTTTAACTTGGGCCCGTTACCTCGCTTACCATAATTAGGCATTTGTGGATCTTCGTGCAAACTTCTTCCTAATCCATGCCCCACTAATTCTCGCACTACTCCATAACCATTTTTAATTTCTGTATGTTCCTGAATGGCGTATGAAATATCACCAATTCGATTATTAATGGTTGCCTTTTCAATTCCTTTGTATAGTGCTTCTTTGGTAATTTTTACTAATTCAATAGCTTCTTTATCAGCTTCCCCAATAATAAATGTATAGGCATGATCTCCATGCCAACCATTTAGAATAACACCCATATCAATTGAAACAATATCACCATCTTTTAATGGTTTATTATTAGGAAAACCATGAACTACAACATCATTTACAGATGCACAAATAGTGAAAGGATAACCTCTATAATTTAAAAAAGAGGAAACTCCTTTATGATCATTAATAAAGTCTGCACAAATTTGATCAACCTGTAAAGTATGCATACCTGGCCTAAGAACTTTAGCCACTTCAGTAAGTGTTTTACTTACCAAAATTGCTGCTTCTTTCATTAAAGCTACTTCTGCATCTGTTTTATAAATGATCATATTATTTCTCCTCGTCATGATAAAAAACAAACCTGTTTAGACTGGCCAAACAGGTTTGTAAAGATCCCAAATATTTTTAAATTAAATAGTACTAGAAGATACTGTTTGTCTTCCTTGCACTCTTCCGCTTTTCATCAATCCATCATATTGTCTCATCAACAAATAAGTTTCTATTTGTTGCAAAGTATCTAAAACTACACCTACCATAATTAATAAAGAAGTTCCTCCGAAAAATGAACTAAATCCTTGCGTTACACCTAAGCGTTGCGCAAAGCCTGGTAAAATACCAACTAATGCAAGGAATATTGCACCAGGCAAAGTAATTCTATCCATTATAGCTCCGATATAATCTGCAGTTGGCTGACCAGGACGAACACC
>JAYVRC010000471.1:0-3748 GCA_043776615.1 Sphingobacteriia bacterium | reverse complement strand
ACTTGCAATAATTCGATAGGGCGTTAAAAGATTGTAATGAGATAGCCCTGCATTTCCACTATTTAAAGCATCACTGCTTTCTTTTTTTAACCCTGCATAAGTCTCAGTATTGGTAACCATCGATGACCTGATTTGATCATTAAAGGTCATGAACTGAGGAGTATGAAATGCGAAGCCCAGTCTTATGAATTCTTTTGGCTTGAATATCAAGCCCATTTTAGCGCCAATACCTGTTCCACTGGAGATGTAAGTTTCTTTGTATTCAAAAAAACTAAATTGGTTATTGGTGTTGTTGGTAACATCACGTTCGCTATAAAATAATTCTCGAGTATATTTTATAATCGGAATTGTTAAACTTCCACCTACATACAATTGATCATTCATGTTTCCTGCAACACCTATGGCAACTTCATTATAGCCACCTCGGGTTTCTGCATTGTATAATTGATTAACTCCTGAAGAAATAGGTACCAAACTTTGATAACCAGCTACAATTCCACCTGGGCCTCTAATAGTATCTACTAAATAAGTCCTAAATGCTAGTGAAGAGCCAAAAATATAATTTTTCAACGCTGCATTGGTATCTGCGCGGTCTCTAATTAATTCTTCTAAATATTTTTCACTAAAAGAACTAACATTATTTCTACCACTATATTGAATACTATTATTGTAATTGGCCAATTGATTAACAGAAATGGCAAAAGCAGAGCTTGTCCACTTAGTTCTTTTATTGGTGTTGCCAGCTAAAATTATACCTGATGTGCCATAGCCAAAATTACTCTTTTTGGTAGCAGTGTCATTTGATCTATAATTAAATTTATTACTATTGAATAAAAATGCTGGCGACAAAACAAGCTCATGGGTTTTATAAAACCCTAAACCAGCTGGGTTAACGTGGTTGGCTGTAATATCTCCTCCTAATGATCCCATTACTCCTCCAGTTCCCATCATACGTGCTGTACCATTTTGTGTAAACCATGCAGTTCTTAAAGCTTCATCTGGGGTTTGTGCATTTGCAACCAAACCGATAATACTTAAAAAGATGACGAATATTTTTTTCATATATGGATAATAAAATTCCTTATGGTGTTTGCACATCAATGAAAAATGTAAAATAAAATTTATTTATTGACCACGTCCTGCTCTTCCAGAACTTGCACTTGATCCAGTACTATTTACACCGCCACTACTACCTCCTGCAGAGCTATTGGTAGGTGTTGAACTGCTAAATTCCCTTGCTGGTCTATTGTAACTACCTTGGCCATTACTTCCATTTGATGGAGTGCTAATTACACTGCGAATTAAATTTCCGAAACTTCTACTATTGCCAGAAGTACTAGGAATAGACCAGTTATTGTATTTGCCACCATCATTCGAATTGTTATATGTTTTGTTGCGATATGCATTGATATTAGAACCAGAAGTATATGTTGCAGGAATTACTTTTGGATTTGAATATGCAACCACGCTATACAATGGATTACTCCATCCCAAACCATAGCCTAAGCCATTATTTCCACAAAAATTCCATCCAGTATTCCAACCGGTACTCCATCCAGTATTCCAACCGATACTCCATGGATTATAGGCTGTATTATACATATTTCCATGAATGCCAAACCCATAATAATTATTAAAACCATTATAGCTATAGGTATTAGCAAAATTATAACGCATATCATTCCAGTAACTAAAATCATCCACACTACTCCATTGATTTCTATTTGCAACTTTCATTCGTAAATAACGATCATCCATCGTTCTAACATACTGGTCATAACGCTCCCCATCTTCTGCTTTCTTTCTTACTTCACTTGAAGAAATTTCTTTTCCTGGAGAATAATACAAATCATCCGGAGTTTGTCCAGACTGATAAGCAGTATTGCAACTACTTATTAGTGTTGCAATCATCATGGTTCCTAAAAATGTTTTTTTCATAATTCAAGCTTTAAGGTTAGCTACTAATGATGGTTGAAGTTACATACATTTGCGTCTGTTGACAGCATTTTAACATATGCACAAAATGTATGCCAACTAACGGATGTTAGCATTATAAATTTAAAAATTTTATTATATTTTATGGGAAAGGTGATCACTTCTAGAGAACAGGACTATTCGCAATGGTATAACGATTTAATAATCAAAGGTAATTTGGCCGATTATAGTGCAGTAAGGGGCTGTATGGTAATTAAACCTTATGGGTTTGCGCTTTGGGAAAATATGCGCGATGTGCTCGATAAAATGTTTAAAGACACTGGCCATCAAAATGCTTATTTCCCATTATTTGTTCCAAAAAGTCTATTTGAAGCTGAAGAAAAAAATGCAGAAGGGTTTGCCAAAGAATGTGCTGTTGTTACACATTATAGATTGATGAGTGACCCTAATAACAAAGGCAAATTAATGGTTGACCCAGATGCTAAATTAGAAGAAGAGTTGGTAGTTCGTCCTACTAGCGAAGCTATTATTTGGAATACTTATAAAGGTTGGATACAATCCTATCGCGATCTTCCATTACTTATTAATCAGTGGGCAAATGTAGTAAGATGGGAAATGCGTACTCGTTTATTTTTACGAACCGCCGAATTTTTATGGCAAGAAGGTCATACAGCTCATGCTACTGCAGAAGAAGCTGTTGAAGAAACACGAAAAATGTTGGATGTATATGCCGACTTTGCCGAAAACTGGATGGCTTTGCCAGTTATTAAAGGGGTAAAATCGCCCAACGAACGATTTGCAGGAGCAGAAGATACTTATTGTATCGAAGCCCTTATGCAAGATGGTAAGGCATTGCAAGCAGGTACTTCTCATTTTTTAGGACAGAATTTTGCCAAAGCATTTGATGTAAAGTTTAGCGATAAAAATAATAAACTAGATTACGTTTGGGCAACTAGTTGGGGAGTGAGTACCAGATTAATTGGTGGATTAGTAATGGCTCATAGCGATGATGATGGTTTAATACTTCCTCCAAGAATTGCGCCTATACAAGTTGTTATTGTTCCTATTTATAAAGGCGAAGAACAAAAAGCACAAATAACTGAAGTAGTAAATACAATTGTTGCTCAATTAAAAGCAATAGGCATTTCTGTAAAATATGATGATTCTGATAACAATCGTCCGGGTTGGAAATTTGCCGAATATGAAATGAAAGGAGTTCCGGTTCGTGTTGCGGTTGGCGCTAGAGATTTAGAAAATAAAGTAGTAGAAGTTGCTCGTAGAGATACAAAAGAAAAAGCAACTATTAGTATTGATGGTATTGATTTGTATATTCAAAATTTATTGATAGATATACAACAACAAATGTTTAATAAAGCAAAAGCTTATCGCGATGCTCATATTACTCCAGCCGATACTTGGGAAGAATTTATTAATATACTCGATAACAAAACTGGATTTGTTTCTGCACATTGGGATGGTACCTCCGAATCTGAAGATAAGATTAAAGAGCTGTCTAAAGCAACAATACGTTGTATTCCTTTGGATAACCCATTGGAAGAAGGTACGTGTATTTTGTCGGGAAATAAATCAGTACAGCGTGTTCTTTTTGCAAGGGCATATTAATGAAAGAAGAAATGCGACAAAAAGAAATTCATTCATCATTGCAGCCTTACTTAGATGGAAAAGTAATTTTAATTGATAAGCCGCTTGAATGGACTTCCTTCGACATAGTTCGTAAAATAAGGAATTGTACTGGCATCATTAAAGTCGGTCACGCAGGAACCCTCGACCCACTTGCATCTGGCTTATTAAT
>JAYVRC010000470.1:0-3754 GCA_043776615.1 Sphingobacteriia bacterium | reverse complement strand
TTGGAGAAGAAGTTGAACAGGCAATGCTCCAAACCATATTGCAACATCCATGTACAATAACAGAATTTTCTGTTGCTCCAATGGTTCAACAAGGAGAAGGCAAGAGTTATCATGAATGGTTTATAGAGTTTGAAGAAGCGCCAAACGATTTATCAGCTTTTAGAGAAACACTTAATGGTATTATGCGATCTAAAAATGTGTACTATGATGATTTGATGAGAGGAAATATATTATTGCCTTTAAAAATTGTGGTAATAAAGCAAAATGGGTTTATTAATTATATGAAATCAGTAGGTAAATTAGGTGGACAAAACAAAGTTCCACGTTTAAGTAATGATCGTATTATTGCAGAAAGCTTGAAACCTTTTAGATTATAGTTATATCATAAAAGATAATAAATGCAAATGGTAGTTGTTTTTGGTTTAATTTAAATGAAATTCAGTATCTAATAAAAAAGTGAATGAGTAAAAAACGTATTGCAATATTTGGATCAACTGGCTCAATTGGTACACAAGCATTGGATGTTATCAAAGGTAATTCCGAATTATTTTCTGTTGAAATACTAACAGCGCATTCAAATGACGAACTGCTGATTAAACAAGCACTGCGTTTTAATCCCAATATGGTGGTTATTGGAGATGAAAAAAAATACCTCACTGTAAAAGAAGCACTTAGTAAAACTGATATCAAAGTGTTTGCTGGAGAAAAAGGATTGGCTGAAGCCGCTTCTATAGATTGTTACGATATTATGTTGGCTGCGATTGTAGGCTATGCGGGATTAAAACCCACATTGAATGCAATTGAATTAGGTAAAACAATAGCTTTAGCAAACAAAGAAACCTTGGTGGTAGCAGGCGACATAGTGATGAAGAAAGCTGCTGAAAAAAGAATACCAATTATTCCTGTAGATAGCGAGCATTCAGCTATTTTTCAATGCTTGGTAGGTGAGGGAAGAAATAAAATCGAAAAAATAATTCTTACTGCAAGTGGAGGTCCGTTTTTAGGTAAAAAGCCCAATTTTTTAGTGAATGTAAAAAAAGATCATGCTTTACAGCATCCTAATTGGAGTATGGGTGCAAAAATAACCATCGATTCTGCAACTTTAATGAATAAAGGATTGGAAATGATTGAAGCTAAATGGCTGTTTAATTTAGCTGCTCATCAAATACAAGTTGTAATACATCCGCAAAGTATTATTCATAGCATGGTTCAGTTCGAAGATGGAAGTATAAAAGCGCAAATGGGGTTGCCAGATATGAAGTTGCCAATTCAATATGCATTGGCATTTCCACAAAGAATTACCAATGATTTTCCTAGATACGATTTTAAAAAGCCAAACACTTTATCTTTTGAAGAACCTGATGTTAAAACATTTCGCAATTTAACTTTAGCAATAGATGCATTGCACAAGGGGGGTAATATGCCTTGTATTTTGAATGCGGCAAATGAAATTGCTGTATTTGCATTTCTTAGAAATCGTATTGGGTTTCTAGATATGACGGAAATTATTGAACAAACTATGGCAAAAGTTAGTTTTATTGCAGAACCAACTTTGCAGGATTATTTTGATACTGATGCTCAATCGAGAGATTTTGCAGCATCATTGGTACACATGTAATTTATTTAATAAAAAAAAGCCTTCGGGAATTAAAATGAGTTTATTAGCAATTGATTGGATGAGTGTAGGCGTTAAGATGGGACAGTTTATTTTGTCTTTTTCTATTTTAGTAGTCTTGCATGAATTAGGGCATTATTTGCCAGCAAAATTTTTTAAATGTAGAGTAGAGAAATTTTATTTATTTTTCAATCCATGGTTTAGTCTTTGGAAAAAACAAAAAGGAGAAACAGAATATGGTTTAGGATGGATCCCATTTGGGGGTTATGTGAAGATAGCCGGAATGGTAGATGAAAGTATGGATAAAGAACAAATGAAGTTGCCTGCACAACCTTGGGAATTTAGATCGAAGCCAGCATGGCAACGATTAATTATTATGGTTGGTGGTGTAATTGTAAACATCATTTTAGCGATTGTAATTTTTATTGGAATAACTTGGGTTTGGGGAGAACAGCAATTGCCAATTAAGAATTTAAAATATGGTGTTTATGCCGATTCATTGGCAAAATCTATTGGCTTAAAAGATGGTGATAATGTAGTTGGAATTGATGGTAAGAAAATTGAAAATTTTGGAACACTAGAAGCTGAAATGATTTTAACTGAAGCCAAAAAATTACAAGTTATTAGAGAAGGAAACCAAATAGACATTTCAATTCCTGAAGAGTTTATGAAAACCTTGGTTAAAGAAAAAAAATTCAGTGGATTAATTTTTCCTCGATATCCGGTAATTGTAGATTCAGTAGGCAAATCTGCTACCATTACAAGCGGTGAGTTGAAAAAAGGTGATACGCTTATTGCACTTAATAATCAGCCATTCAAATATTATCAAGAATTTGATGCCATTAAAAAAGGGTACAGCGACTCTTTAGTTGTTATTACATTACTTAGAGGTATTGATACAGTAAAGATTAAAGCGTTGGTAAACAATAAAGGTGCTTTAGGATTTTTTGCTATAAGTCCATTAACCATATTAGGAACTGAAACTAAAAATTACAGTCTCGCTCAATCAATTCCATTGGGAATTACGCATTGTTGGGAAACACTTGAAAGATACGTAACTGGCATCAAGCAAATATTTACAGGCAAGGTAAATGCAAGCGATTCTTTGGGTAGTGTAATTAGTATTGGGAATACTTTTCCTGGTGTTTGGGATTGGGAAAGATTCTGGACCCTTACTGGTATTTTTTCTATCATACTTGCTTTTATGAACATACTCCCTATTCCAGCACTTGATGGTGGGCATGCGCTATTTACCATCTATGAAATGATATCTGGTCGTAAGCCTAGCGATAAGTTCATGGAATATGCTCAAATGGTTGGTATGGTATTGTTACTAGGATTAATGGCTTATGCGTTAGGGTTAGATTTTTGGAGATTGTTTAGATAACGTTGGTGTTTTTACAACTACCTTTGTTATTAACTTATAATTCATAATTTTTTTTGGGGCCGTGTTGGTTTTGACAGCATAGGTTACGGTTGGTGTAAGCATGCAGTGCGTTGGATAATTAGCACTTTAATCTGAATATTCAAACTTTAACTGGCAATACTCAGTATGCCATGGCTGCTTAATCAGTGATTAAGTAACCATTTGGGCCGCCGCACAGGTTCGCTTCTTTCCATGTGCCGCCGCCGACTCAAATCAAAAGGAGATGCTGTAACAGAAGGCTGTGACTGTTGCTCAAGATTATTCAGCTAAGTAATTAATTGGTTTGTTCTTTTCCGGTTAATTGCCTACAAATAATAAAGAAATAAGCATGTAGAAAGCTAATGGTCACGATGTTTGGACACCGGTTCGAATCCGGTCGGCTCCACAGAATTAAATAACTTTGGCGAAAGCCAAGGTTATTTTTGTACTCTTCATTTGGTTTACTGAACAAAGCGAATCCTATCGGTTCATTAATATTGCACATACACTGAATCAATTGTTGTTTTATACTTATTTTTATAAAGAATAATTTTATTTGTTTGTTTTATATCATGATTAGAAAGTTAAATTTTGTTTGCTTTTTGTCTTTATTTATTTCATGTAATAAAGACAATTTGAATAATATTCCACTTACGGTAGTAGGTAATTGGAATTGGATTTTGACCTACCCAGGAGGAAATCCAAGTGCCTATCCATACTATCCGTTTACTCCA
>JAYVRC010000469.1:0-3763 GCA_043776615.1 Sphingobacteriia bacterium | reverse complement strand
GAAAATAGTGCTTCTTGCACTTCGTCAATTTTTCCATGCCGACAAAGTTCAACCAGTTTTTGAGCTACATCTTTAGTTGTCATATTAATTATTTTGTGTGAATCTACTAAAGTGTTTGCCATTTTTCAACAAAAGTTAAAACCTTAATATTTTATTAATCTATTGTATATTATATAGAATGGTTATTAAGTTAAAATACTAATTATTTGAGCTGATTAAAACTAAGTAGTTGAATTTTTTATTATTGCTGGTTTAGGAATTGTTAAGAAATAGGCTAATACGAATAAAGTTACAATAGCTGTTAAAATGAATGCATTTGAGGAACCAAACTTAAACCAAATTATTCCTGTTAGTGAACTTGCCAACATGGTACAAATACTTTGAAGTCCGGCAAAAGTTCCAATTGCTGTTGCAATATCTTTTTTATTGGAAATATTTGAAATCCATGCTTTTGAAATTCCCTCGGTAGCTGCAGCATAAATACCATATAAAAAAAACAGTCCGAAAAAGAAATAAAGATTGGTGTTTACAGACATTCCAAAATATACAATAGTAAATAAAGTAAGTCCGATGATGAACACTGTTTTAAGTCCTATTTTATCTGCAATGATACCAATAGGGAATGCAAATAATGCATAAATGAGATTATAAAAAATATAGATACCTAAAACCATTGTATCATCCAGCCCTGCTTGCTTTACTTTAAGTAAAAGGAAAATATCTGAGCTATTGAATAAAGTAAAAATAAGGAGCCCAGTTACTAATTTCCGGTATTCTGGTGGAGCAACCTTCCAATATTTTATAAATGAAAAAAAAGTTGTAGCTCTTGTAGGTTTACCATCAATTATTTTTTTATCCTTTAATAATAAAGATGCCAAAACAGCAAATAGACCAGGGATAAATGCTATGTAAAAAAGTGTTTTGAAATCACTTGGATAATAATACAGGTATAACAATGCTATAGATGGTCCAATTACAGCTCCTAAAGTATCCATTGAACGATGAAAGCCAAAAACTTTGCCTTTTGTTTCTGGTGTTGCTTCATCCGAAAGAATTGCATCTCTCGCACCTGTTCTTATGCCCTTTCCAAAACGATCAATTGTTTTAACAAAAAATATCCAAAGTGGATAAATAAAAATGGCCATCATAGGTTTTGAAATAGCGCTAAATGCATATCCAATTTGAACAAACGGAACTCGTTTACCATTGTTGTCGGAAAGTTTTCCGAAATAACCTTTACTCAATCCGGCAGTAGCTTCGGCAACGCCTTCTAATATTCCTATAAGCACAACTGAAAAACCAATTGTTTGTAAATAAATTGGCATAATCGGATAGAGCATTTCACTAGCTGCATCTGTAAAAAGACTAACTAATGACAATATCCAAACTGTTCGAGATATATATTTCAACACTTTTTTTGTTAGATGTTAAGTTTATTGCAGAAATTATACAATTTAAATATAGACAATAATAATTACCACTAAATATCATTCTATAAAACAATATCAAAAAGAAGTACAAATGATAATTGCACTTCATTCTAACCAAATTATAAATAACTCAATATTATTCTACATCATTTAAATAGAAATAAGAAAGCATATTTTTGTACCTAATCTTTATCATGACAAAAGCTATATGGTATATTTTTAATGTCTCAATTTGTTTAGCCTGCAATAGTTCGGTTAAAAAGGATAATTATGATAAGAATATCAATACAACAACTGTTTACACTGATACCATAAACCCTATATTTTCTGTTGATTCGTCACCGATTCCAAATGATGCAGAAATACAGAATCAGAACATCCCCCAAACTATATATAGGGCTACACCAAAAGAACTGGTTGATTATGCTAAAACATTAATTGGAATTCCGTATAAATATGCTTCAATAGATCCAAATATTGGATTTGATTGTTCAGGGTTTATAACATTTGTATTTAACCATTTTGATATTGAAGTTCCAAGATCTTCCGTAGACTTTACAAACGTTGGTAAGGAAATTAAGTTAGAAGATGCAAAAGAAGGAGATTTGATTTTATTTACAGGAACTGTAGACTCTATAAGAATAGTTGGGCATATGGGTATTGTAACTGAGAATTCTGATACCCTTAAATTTATACATTCTACTTCTGGCCGAAAATATGGAGTTACTATAAGCGATTTCTCAAATCATTATAAAGCTAGATTTGTAAAAATCGTAAGAATTTTTTCAGATTGATGGCCAAGTAATTTTGTCCAACTTTTTTAATAAAAATATTTTAGAGAATACCTGACAATTTACAAAATGTACTTTTACTTTTTCAGGTGCATTTTCTAACTCAATTCAGTCAAGTCAGAATAAACAAAAGTAATTTCACCTGTTTTAACCATTACAAAAAGCTGTTCAATTTCAACCAAAATTCATTGTAGCACATACCGACAAAAAATGATGTGTCAAAATATAACCTTTGTTTCATCCTACTTTATAAATTTACAAATAATTGGTCAAGTTTTGATGCTCAGCAGATTACTTACAAATAAAGTCTCAGGCTTTGTAAAGGTTGGAAAATAGACTTCCTACTGCTTGCTTGGGCCAATAAAGACGCGATTAGTTAAAGCTTAAATTACTGAAGTTTTATTTAAATACAATAGTTGATGAGCGATATTCCAAAACCCTAGAATACGCAAAGCTTTTGTTATGCGTTCGTACATTTTTTCTGTTATCATTTTCCAAGATAAGATGAGTACATCCATACTAATTTTTCTTGCTCTCTAATATAATCGCTCATTAAGGCGTTTGTACCCTCATCATTTGCATCTGCTGATATTGTGAGTAATCCTCTTTGTTTTACAAGTATAGTTTCAAAAGTTGATACAATGTTTTCAACTCCTTTTTTGCCATCCGTAATATTTTTTAGTGGTTTAATATCCGATTGCTTTTCATAGTCTGTAAATGAATGTAGGGGGGTGTGACTCAAAGTAAGTATTCTTTCTGCTATATCATCCACCTTCAATAATAGGTTTGTATAAAGCTCTTCAAACTTTAGGTGTAGTTCAAAAAATTTATCCCCTTTTATATTCCAATGTAACCCTCGGGTATTTTGGTAAAACATCATATAGTCTGCCAAAAGCTCATTAAGTTTTTTAGCTAAATTATCACTTTGGTTTTTGTTGAGTCCAATGTTTGTTTTTACTTTCATTTCTGTATTTTTTAATTTCAAAAAAAACAAGTAGCTTAAAAATCCCTATTTTATTTAGTAAATTAAACTACTTGCAATATAGATTATTTTTTGGCTAAGCCATTTTTTAAGGCAACAGCTGCTTGCTGAATGGATGATTGTACCGCTGGTATATTAGCTAAAGGGTTCAACATACCATAGTCATGTATAAATCCTTTGTATTCCGCTATGGTTGTAGGCACACCAGCTTCATCCAATTTTCTGGCATAAGCAACTCCTTCATCATGTAAAATGTCATTTTCGGCAACCTGTACCAATGCTGGAGGCAAACCTTTTAATTGTTCAATACTGGCTTGCAATGGCGATGCATAAATACTTTTACGTTCTTTTGGATTGGTGGTATATTGATTCCACATCCATTGCATAAGTGGTGTGGTAAGAAAACGACCTTGTGCAAACGAAGTGTATGAAGGCTGAGAAAAAGTTGCATCAGTAACAGGCCAAAGTAAAAGCTGAAAACTAATTTTCGGACCTTTTCTATCTTTGGCCATTAGCGAAACAACCGCCGCCATATTACCTCCTACACTATTGCCTGCTAC
>JAYVRC010000468.1:0-3775 GCA_043776615.1 Sphingobacteriia bacterium | reverse complement strand
GTTGCAGATGATAACATCTCCAAGGTATAACCTAATAATCAATAACTAAGTCTATACAGCAAATTCCTATTGATTACATAATTCACTTTGAAAACATCGGTGGATGCTGCAGCTGATAATTAGTTAATTGTTGAAACTTTTTAGCAAAGGAAGCTATTATTGCTTCACTGTATAATTTACCCCCAATAAAAGTAATACTTGGTGGTGCATAACCATTAGTAGTTTTACCTGCTGGCAATGTGATACAAGGATTACCTGTAAGGCAGGTTAGCGCCATTGGCTCATCGGCCATACTCGGCACAATGATAATATCGTATTGGCTCAATAATGGAAATGCCTCCTGCATTACTAAGTAGCGCAACCGACATACAGTAAGATATTCAACAGCAGGAATAAACCGCGCAGTCCTAAACATATTCGGGTAACGACTTTGCCATTGTTGTACCATTTGACTATCCTTTCCTGACCTTGTAAGATCATCGAAGGCTGCTGCAGATTCTGCAGCCCAAATATTTATTAGCAAATCATTTGAATGCAAATTAGATGGAAAATCAATCGCCGTAACCTTTACCCCTGCATCCTTCAAAGTTTTAATTACACTTTTTTCTGAACTATTATCTGCTAATGTATCGATGTAGTTTTTTGCGTATGCAACTTTTAGGTGCTTAATATCGATATTACCATTATAATTAAAAGGCATTGTTCGTGAAGCACGGTCATATACATCACTACCATGTATATATGCATATACCATTGCTGCATCTTCAGCATCTCTGCAAATTGGTCCAATACGGTCTGATGTCCACGCAAGGTTCATTCCACCTGTTCGAGCAACACTACCAAATGTAGGCCGCAAACCAGTTGCACCACATACTGCAGAAGGCGCAACAATTGAGCCATACGTTTCTGTACCAATAGAAAACGGCACAAGACCTGCAACAGTTGCAGACGCAGATCCGGCAGATGAACCGTTAGAACCTTGTTGCAAATTCCAAGGATTTTTAGTTTGTCCACCAAACCAAATGTCATCCATCGCAAGCTCTCCCATAGATAATTTTGCGATTAATACAGCCCCAGCATTTTTTAATTGTTGATATACAAATGCATCTTCATTAATTATTTGGTTTTTATAAGGTGGCGTTCCATAAGTTGTTCTTGTACCTTTAACCGTAAACAAATCTTTTAGTCCATAAGGTATACCTTGCAATGGACTTTTATAAATTCCTTTTGCAAAATCGGCATCAGCTCGCTTAGCTTGTTCCATGGCAATTTGCTCTGTAATGCTAATAACACAGTGCAATGTATCGCCATATTTTTTCAAACGATTGATAAAAAACCTGCTCAACTGTACGGAAGTTATTTTATGATTTTTAAGCAAAGAAGATAATTGGGCAATGGTATAAAACGCCAACTGGTTAGTATCAGCAGGCATTACAACATTTGGAGCAATATTCCATTTAATGGGCTGTTGTCTTGTAGTGAATTTCATTGCGGGCAATACAGGATCAAACCAGTTTGGGAGTGGAATACTATTGGGTAAATTAAATCCATGTAAGTATTTGTATAATTGCAAATTTGTTTTCAGCTGGTTCAACATAGAATCTCGATTGGCATTGGTAAAATGCAAGTCGAACATTTTTTCAGTATTAATAATTTGATTTACCGAAACTTCCTGTGCACTAGTAGTTATTGTTAGAAAGAAAAAAGACAGAAAACAAATAACCGCTTTAAATTTAGTATATAGGTTTTGCATAAGAAAAAATTATCTTTTTGAAAATGATCCGTATGGAAATTTATATAAATATTTCGTTATTAAATTCTGTTATCATTTTTCTCCCTTCGCTTTTCTACTTGCTTAAAAATAAATATTCCAATATAAGCTGCAATTATAGAAGGTAATGAATAAACAAAAAAGTAAGCAAATTCAAACGGTAATAAATTATGACTACCCCTGTAAACTGCACCCTCTAATAAAGAAGTTAATGGGAAAATAAAGAAAAGACAGAAACCAGTAATCCAAGGATTCAGTCTCCAAAAATAACCAACGCTAAAGCCTATAATGATAAAAATTATTACTGATGGTATTGTGGGGTAATTCTCTTGCAAAAACTTAGAATAATGGTATTCTCCTTTTACTAGAGTTGCATATTGAAATAAACTACTGATAAGTATAACAATGAACCCTACAATTATAAGTAGCAAGTATTTTATTCGGTTAGTCATTAGTAAAACTTGATTATATTATAATATAATTTCGTTCTGTTGCTGGTGATAACACCAGCAAGGGTTAAAATACCACAACGCTAAAAATTATTCTGCTGTTGTAGGATCAATAATTGTAACTACTTCGCTTATTGAATTTGCAGGAAAGCCTCCTTGCTTTGCATGTTCGCGTACCATTTCCTCATTAGGTGCAATATAAACACAGTATATTTTATCACCTGTTACATAACTTTGTAACCACTGAATTTGTGGTCCTAATTTGCTTAATACTCCACAAGAAGTTTGCGAAATTCCTTTTAATTGTTCGGCAGTAAATTTACCAGCACCCGGGATTTCTCTTTCAATTACATACTTTGGCATAATGATAGATTTTAATTGTTGTACTATAAAAATAACTATAAATTATTGGAATGTCAACTGTACATTTTCACAGTTTTGATTTATAGATTTACATAAATAAACCCACTGAGATAAACTGATAGATTAAGAACAAAAACTAATTACACCATTAACAACTAGGCAAATAATTTAGCAACACCAAAAGCTGCCGCAGCTGCAATTAAACCAATAATGGTAACTTTTAATGCTCCTATAATTGGGGATTGACCAGTTACTTTGCTTTTAAAATATCCAAAAATAAACAGACAAATAATTGTTAGTATTGCCGAAACTAAAAGACCTTCTTGAGGATTTAATGTGAAGAAATAAGCCGACAAAGGTATTAAGCCACCAACACAATATGCAGCACCAATTGTAAGAGCACTATTCCTTGCCCTGTTTATATTTGGTTTTTCTAAGCCTAATTCAAATTTCATCATAAAATTTACCCACTTAGTTTTATCTTTTGATAATTGAGTGGCTATTAATGTTTGTGAAGCTTCATCTAAGCCATATTCTGCAAATACTTCTTTTACTTCTTCCAATTCCTTTTCGGGTATATTTTCTACTTCCTCGTATTCTTTTTTAAGTTCACTTTCGTAATGCTCTTGTTCTGTTTTACCTGCAAGGTAGCCACCTAAACCCATTGCAATACAGCCAGCTACTACCTCAGCAATACCTGCTGTTATTATTATTGAATTGTTACTCACTGCTCCGCTTAATCCAGCTGCTAATGCAAAAGGAACAGTTAATCCATCACTCATACCAATAACCATATCGGTTATAAAATCTGAATTTTTTAAATGGTTTTCAGTATGTATCATTTTAATAAAATCTATCCCAAAAAATTTATTGGCGGTGTAGGAGTATAATATGGTAACACATACTTCATAGCATCGGTCACATTCATTCGTTTGGATAATATCTCATGCAAAATGGTTCTATAATCTGTGGTTACAGCAAGGTCTACCCCATTGTCTAAATTCTCGGTATTTAATCCCTTCCAATTTCCATACATCTTCCCCCCGTTTACTTTGCCTCCCAAGGCCATCATTGCATTGCCAAAACCATGATCGGTACCATTGCTTTTATTACTTTTTACCCTCCTACCAAATTCACTCATTACCAATATTGTTAACCTGCTTTGGTACTTATTTAAATCGTTATAAAATGC
>JAYVRC010000467.1:0-3792 GCA_043776615.1 Sphingobacteriia bacterium | reverse complement strand
CATATTTTTCTAGCATGGTGGAACAATTATTATAAGCATCAAAAAATAGGCTATCCTGTTGCACAATTTCATTGTATAACACTACATTATCGGGCTTGTAGTTTTTTGTTAATTGATACATATTTTTTTGTGGAGCTTTACAGCTAGCAATTGCAAGTAAAATTAAAAAAATAAAATATTGAATTGATTTTTGCATAAAAAATTAGTTTAATTGTTACCTGCTCTTTATCGTTTTCGGTTTTCCTATTTTTTATTTAAATTTTTTATTTCTTTATCATCCCCTACCATCTCCCAACGAACTAACGACAAAGGAAGAATCCCCGTTCCATACAGTTTATCAAAAAAATTATACAGTTTTAAATGATTGTTTTCTTTTATACCCATTTCCATTACTAACTTTTCAATAAAATATTTTCCTGTTACATAGCTAGTGCCATAACCAGGCTGGCGTAAATACAAATGTTGCTCAAACCCAACTAGGCTTTCATCACCAGTCCATCCTTTGGGTGTCCACTCCACTTGAAATTTTCTTGCCTGCTCATAATTAATCATATTTGCCTGAGCATACAATGAAGCCAAACCTCTTGCGCAACGTTGCGCCAACATAATCCAAACTAACTCTCTTGCCCTTAGATTATCATCCCATAAACCAGCATGCATAAAAGTTTCTTCCATAAAAGTCGCCAATCCTTCAGAACGTTGCATCCACATATTATAAGGTAATGCAGCTCTACGAATATTATTTGGATGCGGCTCTTCTGTTAACCGTGCAATTTCAAACCAGTGAGTTGAGTGTGCATATAACACATCCGGTGCACGAAAACTTACATTGGAAAAGAAATTTCGTTTGTCCTCAGGAATAAACGCACCAATATGTTTACGCAATCCCAGTTCCATATATTTTTTTACTGGTAAAATTTCTTTCTGTTTTAAAAAATTCATCAGATGTTTTACCGCAGCATCAGTACCAGCAGAAAATTCTTCGGGTGTTGAAAATGCTTTTAACTCAGGAAGATTTTTATTATGCTCTCTTTCTAATTGCAAAGAGTAGTATGCTCGATTTAATTCACGAGTTAATAAGGTTACTTCTTCTTCCCATGAAAATGGTATCAACATTACATTCCGCAAATGCCAGGTATAGTTTTCTTTACCTATACCAGATAGTCCGTTTTTCTTTGGCAATTCTTTTTGCAGCCAGGTAATTAATTTTAATGCAGCTTGTTTAGCATTTGCAATAGCGTCTTTTAGCTCATCTCCACCATCGCTTGTTTTTTTTGAAAGTTCATCCAGCAATTTCACCTGTCCTTTTATGTCTTCAATACCAGCACTCCACAAATCACGGGCATTACCAGTAAGGTTTATTTTTGCTTGCTCAAAAAATGGTGGAATGATTTTTAATTGAGCTGTGATTTTTTTTAAGTCATTTGTCGACAATGGATAAGTATAATTCCATAATTCAATAGCAGCAAAGCTATTAGGGCCCTCATGGTCGGGTGTATCACTTTGCTCATCAAAAACGATGGCATAAAAAGCAGGGTCACGAACCCATGGTTTTAAAATACGGCAATTATAATCCAACGCATTCATTTCTGCATGAAGCAATACATAATCTACTTTTTGTTCTACAGCCCATCCGACAGTATCAATCTTTTGCAAACGATTTTTGTATTGCAGTAAGGTCTGTTGTATTTTAATGATTGTTGCGCTGCGGTAATCAGGAACACCATTAGATAAACTAGTTCGTTCTAATAATCGCAACTCATTGCATAATTGCAAGAGTAATTGATAGGTAATTGGTTTGAGGGTTTGAGCATTGGTTTGAATGAAAGAAGCAAATAAAAGTAGTATTGCTCCAATACTAAAAAATTTTGTAGTTAATCTCATTATAGTTCAATTTTTTTGCAAAAAATTATAAGTAACTCAACCACCAAATTTCTTTATGATTTTGTTTATATAAATCAAACTTTTTACACAGCGGATAAAGAATTAAAATAATAACTATCCAAATTAAGTAAACAATTGGTAGCGTAAACCCAAAATTTTTCAGGTCTGGATCAAAATTACTTTGTACCATTATTTCCCAGCCATAACCAGTTAATTCTGCAACAACTGCTGCCGAAATATGGATAAAGTAAAGATGAATAATATAAAAAAAGAAAGGCACTCTCCCGAAGACTGTAAAGTAATCAACTACTTTCCCTTTCCACTTTTCGGAATTGGCTAGAAATAATAATGCTACACCCAAAGTTGCACATAAGTATAAAAGTGAAGGAGGGTATTTGTTTACATTAAAAAATGACATCATTGTTTGCGTGCTAGTTTCAAAATTTTTCCAATGGTTAAGGTCACCATATACATTTACCCATCGTAATAAAACAAAAAATACAATAGCAGCTATTCCAATAAAATTAAACAATTTTTTTCTGCTATTTGAGTCGAATGGTTGCTCATAAAAACTGCCAAAACAATAACCAAGAGACATTACACCAATCCAAGGTATCAGTGGGTAAACTATATTGTAAGTAAGTAAGTTGGTTATTTTAAAGGAACTAAATTCATGTAAAATACTCCACCAGATATTTCCTTCAAAATGAATGCTATCCAACAAATTATGTCCAAAAATGAGTAATAAAGAGAATATTAAGATTACTTTTCTTGGCATATAAATTAATCCTGCTAAGGCAATCATACTAATACCTAAAGATCCGATTACATCAAAATCTACATTTCCAAAATGAATATCAAAATACCAAACAAAAGCAATTACTGTAAAATCAAGGAATACCAACCAGAGTCCACGTTTAATTAAAAAACTAGCAAGTTCATTTTTAGGTTTTTTTTTACCAACCATAAATGCTGAAAGTCCAGCTAAAAAACTAAATGTTGGAGCACAAAAATGTGTTATCCAACGAGTAAGATATAAAGGCAAGTTATTTGCTGAAGGATCTGTTACATCGATTAAACCAGGCGATTGAAAGTAAAAATCACGGGTATGATCTAACGCCATGATTACAATAACTAATCCTTTTAATAAATCGATGGACTCAATTCTGGATTTTGCGAGTGCGTTCATTATTTAATTTTGAATTTCTATAATACATTCAATACTATTAAGAAGCTAAATTTATTTTTTAAAATATGCATTTATCATTGAATCTTCAAATGGAATTTTCATTTTTACTACTTCACTCATAATATCATTTGGAATAGAGGCTGACAATACATACTGTTGTAGTTTCCAACTCTTTTCTTGTTTTATAAGCACACCCGAGCCTCTGCAAATTTTCATTTGTGTACTGAGTAATTCATCAAACCAAGCCATACTTCCTGTTTTATCAAAATATATATGACGCTCGAGTGATTTAAAATTCCAGGCTTTACCTTTATCAAAATGAGGTTTTGCATAAGCCATAAAATCTTTTTTATTCCATCGTTCGGTTGCATCAGTACCAATAAAAATAGCATCATCAGTATAAAAATTAAAATAGGTTTTAAAATCGGCTTTTGCAGCAGCAATGTTGAAGGAATCTAGCATTGCATATATTTGCTGGCGGCTGTTTTCTTCAGTAACGTTTTGATTATCTTTTGATACTGTTGTATTGCAACCCTCAACTGCTACCAGCAAAATAAAGCTGAGTAAAAAAAGGCTATAGTAATAAGATGATTTGATTTTCATTTTACTTATTTTGATGCTGCATGAAATTGGTTGATGTTGAATAGTTTATTTTAGAAGCTGCTTTGTTGCCACTGCTATGCGCGAATCAGCTGTTCCATAATAAAGCAATAACTGAT
>JAYVRC010000466.1:0-3798 GCA_043776615.1 Sphingobacteriia bacterium | reverse complement strand
TTAATTAATAATTCATAATTTGTTATATGGGAAGAATTTTTGAAGTACGCAAAGCAAGTATGTTTGCCCGTTGGGATAAAATGGCCAAAAATTTTACCCGCATTGGTAAAGAAATTGTAATTGCTGTTAAAGCAAGTGGACCAGATACTGCAACCAACCCCGCTTTACGCAGGTGTTTTCAAAATGCAAAAAGTGTTGGAATGCCTAAAGACCGCGTAGAAGCAGCTATTAAAAGGGCGATGGGAAAAGATACTTCTAATTACGAGGAAATTTTATATGAAGGTTATGCCCCTCATGGTGTTGCATTGTTAGTAGAAACAGCAACCGATAACCACGTTCGTACTGTAGCCAATGTAAAAAGTCATTTTAATAAAGGCCATGGTGCATTAGGTAATAGTGGTAGTGTAAGTTTTCAATTTAAGAAAATGGGTGTTTTTAAATTGAAATTAGAAGGTTTGGATTTAGATGAAATGGAATTAGATTTAATTGATCATGGATTAGATGAATTAGGTGAAAGCAATGATGATAATGATCAACCTATATTGGTTTTAAGATGCGAATTTGCCGATTTTGGAAAATTACAAAAAGCACTAGAAGATAAAGGTCTTACACCCATTAGTGCTGAACTAGAATGGATTCCAACTACTACAGTTCCAATGACCGATGAACAAGCAGAAGACGTTAGTAAATTAATTGAAAGGCTCGAACAAGATGAAGATGTGAACAAAGTTTTTCATAATATGGCTTAAGAGTTAAGAGTTATGAATGATACTACTGAATATGAACATCCGATAATTCTATTTGATGGAGTATGTAATTTATGTACTACCAGTGTTCAATTTATTATACGAAATGATAAAAAGCATCATTTTCGTTTTGCTTCTCAACAAAGTGATATTGGAATAGCACTATTAACTAAGTATCATATAGATGTTAACAAAACAGATTCTCTAGTCTTAATTGATCAAAGCAAGGTTTATCAACAATCAACAGCAGCGCTAAGAATAGCAAGGCAATTATCAAATGGATGGAGTTTAATGTATATTTTTATTATCGTTCCCACTTTTATTAGAAATCCTATCTATGATTTTATTGCATCAAATCGCTACAAATGGTTTGGCAAAAAAACAGAATGCTGGGTTCCTACTCCAGCATTAAAAAGCCTATTTCTTGATTAAATTATTCGCTCATCATTTCTTTAATTACCCTAATAACATCTTCTGCATTGGGCTTACTAAAATAATCTCCATCACTTCCATAACTTGCTCTATGTGCTTCGGCAGTGAGTGTACGTGGACTAACATCTAACCACTGAAAAGCACGCTGGCCCTCAATTACTTGATTGTACATATATGCCGCAGCACCTCCTGGTACATCTTCATCTACAAATAAAATACGATTGGTTTTTTTCAGAGATGCTACAATCATATGATTTATATCGAATGGTAGTAAAGTTTGAATATCAATAATTTCACAACTAATTCCTACTTTGAGTAATCTTTCTGTAGCATCCTGAATAATTCTTAATGTTGAGCCATATGAAACTATAGTAACATCATCTCCTTCTTTTATTATTTCTGGAATTCCTAATGGAACAGCAAACTCCAATAAATTAGCAGGCATTTTTTCTTTTAAGCGATATCCATTTAAACATTCAATTACCAATGCAGGATCATTACTTGCCAATAAAGTATTGTACATTCCTACTGCTTGCACCATATTTCTTGGGACACAAACATATATACCTCTTAATGAATTAATGATCATACCCATTGGAGAGCCACTATGCCAAATACCTTCTAGTCTGTGCCCTCTGGTTCTAATAATTAGTGGACAGCTCTGTTGACCTTTTGTTCTAAAATGGGTTGTTGCAACATCATCACTTAATATCTGTAACCCATACAATAAATAATCGAGATATTGAATTTCAGCAATTGGTCTCAATCCCCTCAAAGCCATACCCAGTGCTTGCCCAACAATAGTCAACTCCCGAATTCCTGTATCTAAAATACGGTCTTTGCCATGTTTTTCTTGCAATCCAGCTAAGCCCTGATTCACATCTCCAATATAACCAACATCTTCACCAAATGCATACACTTTAGGATTCTGGGTAAACAATGCATCGAAATATTTATTCAGAATTTCGAAACCATTTACCAATGGAGCATCAAAAGAAATGAGTGGCTTTATTTCATTTATTTTTAATGCACTTTTATTACTTTGATTGTATAAATGAGAATTATACAATTGTTTACTTTCAGCTAATAACTCTTGATAATACAATTTAACGTCATCTATTGATGGCGATTCTGGAGCAATTTCAGCAGCAATGCACAATGCCCTTAAAACATCTCTACGTTGTGGTTCTTTTAATGAAATTAATTCGTTCGACATTTGTTGTAACTGGCTGTATTTATCAATATCATTCACCACCATCTCTCGCAATAATGTTGCAGTATTAGCCGCTTGATCTTTAATCGGATCAAAATATTTATTAAATGCAGTTAATCTAGCTTCACGAACATATTCCTTTGCAGCTATTTCTATATCAGATAATTCCTCTTCATTGGATAGTCCATTTTCGAACATCCATTCTTTCATTTTTTTAATACAATCCCATTCCTTTTCCCATGCTAACCGTTCTGCGGATTTATACCTTTCATGACTGCCACTGGTAGAATGCCCTTGTGGCTGTGTAACTTCTTCTACATGAAACATAACAGGTACATGTGTTTCACGAACACGTTGTAATGCTTCTTCAAATACCTGACACATTCCTGCATAATCCCATGCCTTTAATTTATAGATATGAATTCCGTTACTATCTTCATTTTTTTCTAATCCTTTTAAAGCCTCAGAAATTGAGCCTTTAGTTGTTTGAAAATTCTTTGGAACCGAAATGCCATATCCATCATCCCATACAAATACTGCCAACGGAACTTGTAATACTCCTGCTGCATTCATAGTTTCCCAAAAATGGCCCTCAGTTGTACTGGCGTCACCAATTGTACAGAAACAAATTTCATTTCCGTTGTGACTTAAATTATCGAATTGTGATAATTGTAACCCTTGTCTAAAACATTTTGATGCAAAAGCCAAGCCCAAAGCCCTAGGCATTTGTGATGCAGTTGGGGCCATGTCTGCTGAAATATTTTTTCTATTGGCAAGATCAAGCCAATTGCCATTATCATCCACAAACTTTGTAGCAAAATGAGCATTCATTTGACGTCCTGCACTAAAGGGATCATTCTTTAAATCCGGATCGCCATATAATTGTGCAAAAAATTGTTCAACACTTGATAATCCGGTAGCAAACATAAAAGTTTGGTCTCTATAATATCCACTTCTAAAATCGCCTGGTTGAAAAAATTTAGCCATTGCTAGCTGTGCCACTTCTTTACCATCCCCAAAAATGCCAAATTTGGCTTTTCCAGTTAGCACTTCTCTTCTACCTAACAAACTCACTTCTCTACTAATTATAGCAGTTTTGTAGTCTTCCAGAACAGTTTTCCGAAATACTTCAAAAGAGATCATATCTTCTTTATGCTGAATAGATGCTGCTGATTCCATATTACAAAAATAATACTAGCAGGCTAATAGACTAACAATTATTAGCATTATCTGATAGTTTGGTCACAAATTATTGATAATTAATGAGCTGAATTTAGCCTAAGTTAATTCTTTAGTCAGAAGTTTGCTTAATTTTATGCCTTAAAGATATAACTATGAAATATTTTATGCTAATAACAGCATTATTTGCTGTTTCAATTGGAGTTAAAGCACAGTCAATTTCCCTTA
>JAYVRC010000465.1:0-3811 GCA_043776615.1 Sphingobacteriia bacterium | reverse complement strand
TTCTTTTAGTGATAATTGATTGGCTGCTTGTTGATCAAATCGGTTACCATCGGGAGTCATATAAATAATTGCATCGTATGGTTTGTCTTTTTGTAATTCATCAATAGCATTGGCCAATGGCTCGCACATCAATACCATTCCAGCACCACCACCAAATTGATAATCGTCTATTTGTGCATGTTTATTAATTGCCCATTTTCTTAAATTATGGCAAGTAACAGATAATAATCCTTTTTCTTGAGCACGTTTCATAATGCTATGGTTGAAAGGACTTTCTAATAAGTTTGGAACTGCTGTTATGATATCAATGGTCATTTTTAATATTTCTATTCCATAAAATCTCTTAAATCTCGCAAATCTTTTTTTGTAGGCCTACCAACTTTACTTAATCTTTTTCCTGTATTAAAACTTGCAGACTCAAATTTTATTCTATCGAGTTCTTCTTCAGGAGTAATATCAATATAATATTTAATTGCTTCTGGATATTGAACTCTAGTATGTAATAATCCAGTTACTTTAATGATCCATTTCTTGGCTTCCGTTTTTACTTCATATTCATCACCAATTCCAACAATTCTAGATGCTTTAATATTATCACCTTTAAATTTTACTTTCCCTTTACTACATGCATCTCCAGCTTGACTTCGCGTTTTAAACAAACGAATGCTCCAAAGGTATTTATCGATGCGTAATTTTTCTTTTTCTGTTGCCATAACTAAGCATTCATTTCTGCAAAGTATTGGTGGAAATATGGAATCGTTTCAATGCCTTTATAGTAGTTGAAGATATTGTACTTTTCATTTGGACTATGTAAATTATCACTGTCTAAACCAAATCCAAGAAATACAATTTTTAATCCCAATTCTTTTTCAAATAATGCGCAAATTGGAATGCTACCACCACCTCTAACAGGAATGGGTTCTTTACCAAAAGTAGTTTGTATAGCTTTTGAGGCAGCTTTATAAGCAATAGAATCTATTGGAGTCATATAAGGCTCACCGCCGTGGTGTTCTTCTGCTTTTACGGTAACGCATTTAGGTGCGATACTTTTAAAGTAATTGAGAATTTTTTCAGTAATTATTTTTGAAGATTGATTGGGAATAAGTCTACAAGAAATTTTTGCGAATGCTTTAGAAGGTAAAACAGTTTTAGCGCCTTCACCAGTATACCCACCCCATATTCCATTTAGTTCTAAAGTTGGACGAATACCCGTTCTTTCATTAGTAGAATATCCTTTTTCTCCCCATAATGTATCAACTCCTAAGTCAGTTTTATATTCATCTTCATTAAAAGGTGCTTGTGCCATTTTAGCCCTTTCGGCATCAGTAGAGTTAATTACATCATCATAAAAACCCGGGATGGTAATGTGGTTATTTTCGTCATGACAAGAAGCAATCATTTTCGCAAGTATAATAATAGGGTTAGCAACAGCTCCTCCATATACACCACTATGAAGATCTCTATTTGGTCCGGTTACTTCTATTTCAATATAACTTAATCCTCTTACGCCAATGTCTATAGAAGGGTTTTCCATACTCAACATAGAAGTGTCACTAATTAAAATCACATCCGCTTTTAATAACTCTTTATTGTTCTTTACAAAAGTGGCTAAGTTAGGACTCCCGATTTCTTCTTCCCCTTCAATTAGGAATTTTATATTAGTTGGTTGTGTATTTGTTTTGGTAAAAGTTTCTAATGCTTTAACGTGCATGTAAAACTGACCTTTATCATCACAAGATCCGCGAGCAAATATTTTATCGTCTTTAATTACTGGGTCAAAAGGACCACTATTCCAAAGTTCAATTGGATCTGCGGGTTGAACATCATAATGTCCATAAACTAAAACAGTTGATTTTGAGGGATCAATAATTTTTTCTCCATAAACAATGGGATGACCTTCAGTTGGATAGATAGTAACCACATCAGCACCAGCTTCTATTAACCTAGCTTTTACGGATTCTGCACAAGTTATCATATCATCTTTGTGTTCACTTCTTGCGCTAACGCTAGGAATTCTCAAAAGGTCGAGTAATTCATTTAAAAAGCGGTCTTTGTGTTGATCTTGGTATTCTTTCCAGGCATTCATTTCAGGATTTTTAAGAAGTGCAAGTTAAGTAATTAAGCAACGCTATGTTTCTGATTGGGAACTACATTTTTGATAGTCCAATTCAGTTGCCTTTCAAAAGGAGATTGTCTTACTTTGCAATCTGTTTTTGAACAAATTACGCAGCTGAAATCTACGCAACCATCGGTATGAACAAAAAGTTCAATTGAATTGCCAAACTTATTTTTAATAATTGCAGTTAATGCGTCTATCTCAAGGTGCGCTTCATTAATATTAAGGTACCAAGGAAGCGTAAGATGGCAGTCGATATGCAGTAGTGCTCCATATTTAATTACTCGAAGATTGTGAAGATCAATCCAATTTATTTTTTTATGATTGTTGAGCGTTTTTATAAAATCCTTCAATAAAACCAAATCGGCTTCATCCATTATTCCTGCAAGTGATTTTCTCAAAATTTTATAACCACTGTACATAATCCATAAACTCAAAACAAATGCAATTACCTGATCGAGCCAATCAATTTTTGTAATATATATTAACAATATAGTGATTAGAACAGCTAAAGTTGAATAGGTATCAGTTTGTAAATGTTTCCCGCTCGATTCTAATGCCAAGGAATTATTTGCTTTGCCAATTTTAATGCAATATTTTCCTGCAAAATAATTCAAGAATGCTGTAATTGCTATAAGCCAAATTCCATGATCCAATTGAGATACTTTGGTATCGGATAGTATATTCTGAATTGTTTCAACTATAATAAGGATGCCGGCGGCAATAACTAAACTTCCTTCTGCAGCCGCTGAAACAAATTCTGCTTTTCCATGACCATAAGGATGATCTTCATCCCGAGGTTTTGCAGCAATATAAAGACTATATAATCCAATTAATCCGGCGATAATATTAACGATACTCTCAAGCGCATCAGAAAATATAGCAACAGAGGAAGTAAGGTAAAATGCAGTTATTTTAATTAAAAAAAGTACAACACTTAAAATTGTTATCCATTTTTGAATAGTAAAATTTTGTTGTCCTTTACTCATTTCTTAATATTATAGATTAATTTTGTAATAACCCAATTTTTTTATAACACAAAACAAGATAAAATTACTTCTTTGTTAATTTGCATTAGTACAAATTTTGATTTTGAATACAAAAACTGACTATAGAGAAAGAATTCCCAAACAGCCACCTGTTATTACACCTTTAGTTATTGATGATCTTCAACCACTATGGTCTGTAATGATTTCAGTTTACAATACTTATGGTTATTTAGAAGAATGCCTTGTTTCCATCATGGAACAAGATAGAGGATTAGAACAGATGCAAATAATGGTGATTGACGATGCAAGTACCGATGGCGATGTTGAACAAATGGTAAAAAGAGTTGGCGCAGGCAGAATTGGTTATTTTAAGCAACCAATGAATGTGGGAAAATTGAGAAATTTCGAAACATGCATCAAACTTTCTCTAGGTAAATATGTCCATTTAATTTACGGAGACAATTTTTTGGCAAAAGACTTTTATGTAGAAATAGAAAGTTTGTTTGAAGATTTTCCAAGAATTGGGGCAGCTTTTTCAGAGTTTGAATATATAAATGAACACGGACATAAAATATGGGAACATAATCGATTACAAGTGCTTAGAGGGGTGTTAAAAAATTGGTTACTTACAATAGCAAAGAAGCAAGAAGTGCAACCTCCCGCAATGGTAATAAAAAGAAGTACCTATGAACAATTAGGTGCCTAT
>JAYVRC010000464.1:0-3821 GCA_043776615.1 Sphingobacteriia bacterium | reverse complement strand
CACCGTTTATATTTTTGGAGAGTTATAAGTTACCAGATGCATATCATATTAGAGGTGTTTACAGTATCAAAAACGGACTATTAACCATTGAAGCATCAATAATTAATCAAAATCAAAGGACTGGTAATAAAGTAATTAAAACGGGCAGATTAGAAGAACAAGATCAGCTGTTTCAACAAATTATTACTGAGTTTGCGCAATTAATGAAGTAGAGAAGTAGTTTCATTGTCTGCAAATAAAATTACATCTACATAGTCGCCAGCATTTTTTCCTATTTTTTTTCTAATTTCAGCTTTTACAGGAAGAAATAGTTTGCCATTTCCCATTGGCATTAGTTTGTAACTTTTAAAATGGTACCCATCAATTGATCCTTTTACTTTAATCCAACCAAAATGAGCTTTTTGATCAGGTAATATTTCAGGAATGGCTGCATAAGTCCATCCCCCCTTTCCAGAAAACTTTTCGAGTAAGTATTTTCTATTTACCAATGGATTTGCCATTTTCTATTTGCAAAATACTAGTTACTCCCCAAATTTCCTTTTGAATAGAGCTGAATTACATAAGCTAAATGTTGATTTAAAATAGCGATAATCAAAAGTAATTTGAAAATTAAAACAATTATTTATTGTTTATCAATAATTTTTTATTTACATTTGAGTAATAATTTAAAAAAATGAAAACAACTACAGTTTTAACCTTCGCCAAAATTTTAGCCTTACTTGGCGGCATAAATTACTCAATTGAATTTGGAGCTCAATTAACTAATTTAATAGCAAGTTTCATTAATCATGAATGGGCTAAACATACTTATCAAGTTGACTTGAACATATTTAATATTCGTGAGCAAAGTACAATTTATTATGTTTTCGGCATGTTGTTAACGTTGTCAGCCTCTGCATTAAAAGCCACTATTTGGTATGTGCTATACAGCCTACTGTTAAAACTTAAATTTCAATCCCCTTTTATGATGGAGGTAGAAAGAAAATTAGAACAAATTGCCTACCTAATGTTTGGTGTTTGGATAGTAGCTGGTTTTTTCTGGAAGACCTATATTTATTACCTATCAAAAGAAACTGGAACACAATTACCCATCAAGGACAATGTTGATGAATACATTTTCTTTGCCGGCATTGTTTACATCATTTCTCAAATATTCAAACGTGGCATCGAAATTCAGGAAGAAAATCAATTAACCATATAAAATATGCCAATTATTGTAAACCTAGATGTGATGATGGCAAAAAGAAAAATGTCATTGAATGAACTTTCAGAAAAAGTAGAACTTACTTTGTCTAATCTATCAATCTTAAAAACTGGAAAAGCAAAAGCAATTCGTTTTAGCACTTTAGAATCAATTTGTAAAGTGTTGAATTGCCAACCTGCAGATATTTTAGAGTACAGTGAGTAAAGTATTTTGATTAATTATTTCCTAATTCTTATTTTCTCTATTAAGCTAGCTGTTAATGAGTCAGAGGATACCCCATATCCATTTACTAAAATTCCCTTAACACCGGTTTTAGATTCAATAGCGTAAACAATAGCTTCATCTGAAGGATCAGAATCTCCTTCATATCTATATACATCAACTATTTCTAAATCTTCAATGCTGAATTTTTCCTTATTTCCAATAATAGCATTTTCTTCTAAATTAAAATCTGTAACATATCCTTCTTCCTTTAATTTATTAATTGCTTCAGATACAGTTGAATAATGAGATTTGTGGTGCATATTTTCTAATTTTTATCCTTGAGTGAGTAAACATAAACTATCTTCAGATGCTTCAACTGAATGAAGAATCTCAATAGGAATTTCAACTTCGTCGTATTGCTGCAGGTTTAATTCTTTATCCCCTTGCTTATAAATAACACTTCCATTTAAGACAGTCAGTTTAGAAATAATATGTGCTTTGTGATCTTTCAAAATCATTCCTTTGTTGAAACCAATTATTAAAACTTTAAAATGTTCTCCCTTATGTAGCGCTTTAGCTATTGGATGAGAAGCGGTTTTTAATTCTGTAATTATTTTAGAAATTGTTGTCATTTTTTATTTTTTTAGGAGAAAGAATTAATCTTAAAGAAGTGTCTTTAGTAAAATAAGCCCAAGCCCAATTGATAAAGATGATTAATTTATTTTTTACACTCAAAATCAGCATTAAATGAAGGAACATCCACACAAGCCAAGCAAAATATCCTTTAAAATGATAGAACGGAAGATCCACTACAGCCTTATTAGTACCAATAGTTGCCATTGTACCAAGGTCCTTATATTCAAAATCAATTGCTGGTTTATTTTGTAATGATAATTTTAAATTTTTGGCAAGCAAAGAAGCCTGATTAATGGCAACATTAGCAACTTGAGGGTGCCCATTAGAATACTTTGGTGTTACCATAAAAGCAATATCACCAAGTGCATAAATATTAGTAGATCCCTCAACTTTATTAATTCTATTTACTTTAAGCCTATTGCCCAAAGTAATTTGATTGCCCGAAAATCCTTCTACTTTATTGCCAATAACCCCAGCTGCCCAAATAACAGTTTTAGTGATTATAGTATTTCCAGTATTGAGTATTAATGTATTTCCATCATAGTCATTTACAAATGTTTCGGTATGAATAATAACACCTAATTGTTCTAAATATTTTCTAGAAGCTACTTTAGATTCATAACTCATATTATTTAAGGTATACTTACTTCCTTCAATCAGAATAATATTAAAATTGGAGAAGTCGATACCTCGATAGTCTTTAGGTAAAATATTTTTTTTAATCTCAGCAAAAGAACCTGACAACTCCACCCCTGTGGGTCCGGCACCAACAATAACAAGATTTAGAAGGCTTTGCTTATCCGCTTCATTGGCAGAAATAACATCTTCAAATATTTGTAAAATATGATTGCGAATAGTGATGGCATCATATGTAGATTTTAAAGTTAAACAGTTTTTTTGAAGGTTGCTATTACCAAAAAAATTAGTTTTACAACCCACTGCAATTACCAAATAATCATAGTCAAAATGTCCTATATCCGTTATTATTTTATTGTTTTCACATTCAATACTTAATAATTCAGCAAGTCTTATTTGTACATTTTTTTTATGCTTAAATATATTCCTAAGTGGAAAAGAGATACTTGAAGGTTCAATTTGAGATGTAGCAACTTGATAAAATAATGGCTGAAATTGGTGGTGGTTAATTTTGTCGATTAATAGAATATCAAAAAGATTTTCATCTAATTTTTGAAGAAATTGAATTCCGGCAAAACCTCCTCCAACAACTACTATCTTTTGCTTCATAATTACTGTCTTTATTAAATAGAGATATCATTTATATATCAATAAAATTATGTTAATCATCCAGATTAATATTTATAAACTACAAAACGCCTTAGTTTAAAGAACAAGCTAGCATTGAAGTTAAATATTTACTTTAACATAAATTTTTATTTTAAAAAGCAGTAATTTATCTAAGAACATTAAATTTTTCTACTACCAACCTAGCCAATAAATAACTTACCGTGTTTTCAGCACCCTGATTAAGATTTACATGATGTTCTTCTAGTCCATCATAACAGCCCCCTGTACTTGGATTATAGATAATTTGATGCGAATGATTTTCTCCCAAAAACCAATTAAAAGCAATTTCAATTTTATCTAAATATTCTTTATTTTTATACTTATTAAAGAATGTGTTTAAGGCTAAAATAGTATAGGCTACTTCAATGGGTTGTTCTCCAGATTGATTTTTGTATTTTCCTTTATGATGCCAGCCATTATTAGAGATGACACTAATTTTATCGTTTTAAAAAATAATATTAACTAAGGGGAT
>JAYVRC010000463.1:0-3846 GCA_043776615.1 Sphingobacteriia bacterium | reverse complement strand
ATTCACTTTTTTCTTGCTAGGATAATGAGTCTTGGAGAAGTGTTTACATTGTATTTTGCTAATTTGTAATCGCCAAATACTTCTTCAATTTGCATTTCTTGATAAGAAAGCATATCATTAAAATCGCCTAACGAAAATTTTGCCACACGCTCTGTGTGCAAATGTCTGGGCGTTTTATTTTCGGCATCTGTAATTTGAATTTGCTTATAAAAATGCTGCTCATCTTGCCATTTAGTAATATGAAATGTTACCCCTTCAATGGTGGTAGTAAATATTTTTTCTTCGTGTTGTTCAGTAAAATGTACATTCAAATAATCTATTACTACTAGTCCACCTTTTTGTAAACTTTGAGCTATTGTTCTAATGGAATTATCATGCTCTCTTCTTGTTTTAAAATAGCCAAAGCTGGTAAAAAAATTAAATGCATATTGATAGTAATTAATCCAAAAAGGAAGCCTCATATCATGCTGATAAAAATGAAGTTGGTCGGATTCTTGCAATTTAGCATCTGCAATAGAAGCCCCAGATAAATCAATACCAGTTACATCGAATCCCATTTCATTCAAAGCAATACTGTGCCTACCTTTTCCACAAGCTACATCTAACATTAAACTGCCTTTTGCAGGTTTAAGGTAATGGATGAGCGTTTTTATGAACTGATTTGCTTCTTCTTCGTCTCTATGCTGATACAATAAATGATAATATGGAGAGTTGAACCAATCTTTATACCAAGCTTTATCTGCCATAATTAACTTTTCGGGTGTAAAAATACGATGGTAGGGCGAACAAAAAATTTGATTTATGTTTGCAAGCATTTTTAATAGTAAAACATGGCATTAATTAAGAGCATTTCAGGTATTAGAGGAACAATTGGAGGAAAGCCAGGAGATACATTGAGTCCGATTGACGTAGTTCGTTTTACTTCGGCTTATGGAACATGGCTAAAACAACAAAAACACCACAATAAAAAGGTAGTAATAGGTAGAGATGGCCGTATTAGCGGCTCAATGGTACAGGGTTTAGTAGTTAACACTTTAATAGCTTTGGGTATTGATGTAATTGATTTGGAACTAAGCACTACACCTACAGTTGAAATGGCAGTAGTTTTTGAGGAAGCGGCTGGTGGAATAATATTAACCGCTAGTCATAACCCCAAAGAATGGAATGCCCTAAAATTATTAAATAATAAAGGTGAATTTATTAGTGGGGCTGATGGTACTGCTTTATTAGAAATTGCTGACAATGAATCTTTTGATTATGTTTCAGTTGATCAATTAGGAACTTATACAAAGGAGAACACTGCACTGGATAAGCATATAGAAGCGGTAGTTAATTATCCATTAGTAGATATTGCATCTATAAAAAAAGCCAAATTTAAAATTGTTATTGATGCAATTAATAGTACTGGTGCTATTGCAGTACCTACTTTATTAAAAGCATTAGGTGTAAAAGATTTTACAGTTTTAAATGAAACCTTAAATGGTCAGTTTGCTCATAATCCCGAACCATTACCAGAAAACCTTAGAGAACTCTGTAATGAAGTAAATAAGCAAGGGGCTCATTTAGGTATTGCAGTAGACCCAGATGTAGATAGACTATGTTTTGTTTGTGAAGATGGAAGTATATTCGGTGAAGAATATACATTAGTTGCAATTGCCGACTATATATTACAAAACAAAAAAGGGAATACAGTTAGTAATATGAGTAGTACAAGGGCCTTAAAAGACGTTACTTTAAAACATGGTGGAGCATATTTTGCAAGTGCTGTAGGAGAAGTAAACGTAGTTGCAAAAATGAAAGAAGTAAATGCAGTAATTGGTGGAGAAGGCAATGGTGGCATTATTGTTCCAGATTTACACTATGGCAGAGATGCATTAATTGGCATTGCATTGTTTTTAACACAACTATCTAAACAAAGCAAATCGGTAAAACAATTAAGAAGTTCTTACCCCGATTATATCATCAGTAAAAACAAAATTGAATTAACCAAAGGGGTTGATTTAAATAAAATTTTTGATCATATAAAAAAGAAATACAAAAAGAATCCAATTAATGCAGAAGATGGATTAAAAATTGAATTTGATAATGATTGGGTTCATTTAAGAAGTAGTAATACCGAACCTATTATTCGTATTTATGCCGAAAGTAATAGTGAAACAGTAGCAGCTAACATTGCAAAAAGACTTATTGGTGATATTAAAGAAGCATCGGGCCTTTAATTTCATCAATTTTAATAAAAGAATGTGCTATGGAAAGAATATATCTCGATAATGCAGCTACTACTTCTATGGACGCTGAAGTACTAGAAGCAATGATGCCTTATTTAACAGCTAAATTTGGCAACCCTTCCTCTATTTATAGTTATGGAAGAGAATCGAGAATGGCCATTGAAAATGCGCGGAAATTAGTTGCAAAAACCTTGAATGCACATCCTGCTGAAATTTTCTTTACAAGTGGTGGAACAGAAAGCAGCAATACAGCAATTACAGCCGCAGTGCGTAATTTGGGATGCAAACATATTATCAGCTCTGTTATTGAACACCATGCTACTACTCATACTGTTGAGCATATGCATAAAACAGGTGAAGCGGTATTGAGTTATGTAAAAATATTACCAAATGGACATATTGATATTGCTGATCTAGCACATTTGCTTTCTACAAGTAAAGAAAAATGTTTAGTTACATTAATGCATGCCAATAATGAAATTGGCAATATACTTGATATAAATACAGTTGGTGAACTTTGCAAAAAGTACAATGCTATTTTTCATAGTGATACTGTTCAAACTGTTGGCCACTACCCATTTGATTTAAAAAATACGCCTGTTCATTTTATTACCGGGGCAAGTCATAAATTTCATGGCCCTAAAGGAGTTGGCATTTTATACATTAATGAAAATATAAAGGTCAGTCCATTTGTACATGGCGGTAGCCAAGAAAGAAATATGCGTGCTGGTACAGAAAATTTATATGGAATTGTTGGTTTTGCTAAGGCACTAGAAATTGCTACCAATGAATTCGAAAAAGCTAGTGCATATATAAAAGACCTGAAAGTTTATATGATGGAGCAGCTGAAAAAAAATATCCCAAGTGTAGATTTTAATGGCGATCCATTAGGAAATTGCTTATATGCAGTACTGAGTGTTAGTTTTCCTAAAACCGAAAAAAGTGAAATGATTCTTTTTAATATGGATATTAATAATATTTGTGCAAGTGGAGGAAGTGCCTGTACCAGTGGTGCCGATCAGGGTTCACATGTAATAAGAGCGATCAATAATAATCCAAATCAAGTTACTGTTAGGTTTTCTTTTAGCAAGCATAATACAAAAGCAGAAATAGATCTTGTAATTAATAAATTAGTAGAACTAATTTAAAAAAAAGCTTATTGATAGTCGTCTTCATTCATTGGATCATCATCTTCTGCAGTACTTAGTGATCCTAAGTTCATCATACTTCCCATTAAGTCTTTAAAAATTACTTGACCATCGATGGTTTTTTTACTGATGATGGAATAGGAAGACAAACCATGCAATACAAATTCCATTAAAAGTGCATTCTCTTTTTCATTCGCATGGGGATAATATTTTTTAACCAACCCATATAGTCCGTCTACTTTATACAATGCTGCAATTTTAGCATCATCCTTCATGTCGAGCAGAATATCTAGCTGATTGCCAGCATCAAACCAACGAGAAACTGATTTATAGGGATTTTCAGGAGCAGTTTCTTCAACTGATTTTTTCCCTGTTGTTCTTCTTTTTTTGAGTGTATCTGGATTGGGGAAATAAGCTGCAAATTGAGTCCGAATAGATTTGTCTACTAAATTTACTGCAACCTGATATGG
>JAYVRC010000462.1:0-3861 GCA_043776615.1 Sphingobacteriia bacterium | reverse complement strand
CATGGTATAATCAAGAAAGTTGGATAGCTGAATTGATGTTAAATAAATGGTTTTGGTACGGATTAATTGTTATTAGTAGTTATTTAATGATTTCTTCATTGCCAATGTTAGCGCTTAAATTCAATGGATTTACGTTCAAAAAAGGACTACCATTTATATTAGTTGCTATAATTGCGCTCATAACAGCATTATTATTTGGTTGGCTGGCAGTTTTGATCAGTTTCTTTGCTTATGTAATTATATCTTTAATTTTCAAACAAATTGAACCATGATTTATAATGTACAAGTTACAGTTATGCCCTTAAATGATTTGTTAGATCCACAAGGAAAGGCAGTGTTAGGTGGATTGCAAAATCTCGGAATTCATTCTATCAAGGATGTACGTGTTGGAAAGCAAATAGCTTTATCTATAAATGCAGCATCTGAAGACGAAGCTAAAACTATTGCAGAAAATGCTAGCAAGCAATTATTGGCTAATCAAGTAATGGAGTTTTTTGACATTGCTATAATTTAATCTATTGTTATACTTAGTTCCAACACCTCTGGGAAATTTAAAAGATATTACCTTTCGTGCAATTGAAATATTGCAGCTGGTAGATCTGATACTTTGTGAGGATACCAGAACATCTTCTAAATTGTTGAATCATTATCAAATAACAAAGCCATTAACTCCATATCATCAACACAATGAACATAAGGTAGTTGCCCATTTAGCAGATCAGTTGCTTGCGGGTAAAAAAATGGCACTGATTACTGATGCTGGCACACCTGGTATTTCTGATCCAGCTTTTTTATTGGTAAGAGAATGTATTCATAGAGATATAAGAGTTGAATGTTTGCCAGGAGCAGCCGCATTTGTACCTGCATTGGTTAATAGTGGTATTCCTACTAATCGATTTATTTTTGAAGGCTTCTTGCCATTGAAAAAAGGGCGACAAACATTAATGAAAAAATTAGTGGCCGAAGAAAGGACCATGGTATTTTATGAAAGTCCAATGCGACTAGTAAAAACACTAGAAGAGTTTGCTACTTATTTGGGAGGCGATAGGCAATGTTCTATTAGCAGAGAGCTTACTAAATTATTTGAGGAAAACAAACGTGGAACTTTAACTGAGGTAGCTGAATATTTTAAAACAAAAACGGTTAAAGGAGAAATTGTAATTGTTGTTGCCGGTATATAATAATTAATAATACTAGAATTTAACACTAAGACTATGCGTATTTTTTTGACTTTATTATTTGCTACTATTTTTTGGGGAAATGCTATTTATGCACAAGCTGATCGATGGCAACAAAGGATTAAGTACAATATCAATGTTAATATGGATGTTGTAACCAATCGGTTTTCTGGAACAGAGAAAATTGAATATAGTAATAACTCAACTGATACTTTAAAGCGGGTTTTTCTGCATTTATATTGGAATGCATTTCAGCCAAATAGTAGTATGGATGAAAGAAGTAGGGAATTGGGAAAAATTAGAATAAGTGAACCAAATCCTAAATTAGGAACTGATGGACTAGATTGGGATTCGCGCGTGAAAGATAGGATTAGTAAACTTAGTCCGAATGAAATTGGATTTCAAAAAGTAAAATCGGTAATTATTAATGGAGTTGCACAACAATTAAAAGAGCACGAAACTATATTAGAAGTTGTGCTAGTAAAACCAATTTTACCTAAATCAAAAACAAATTTAGATGTTGCTTTTGAAGCTCAGGTTCCATTACAAATTAGAAGAAGCGGTAGAGATAATAAGGAAGGAATTCGTTTTAGTATGAGTCAGTGGTATCCAAAAATGGTAGAGTATGATTATCAGGGATGGAATGCCAATCCATATATTGCCAGAGAATTTTACGGAGTTTGGGGAGACTTTGATGTGCAAATTACTATCGATAAAAATTATATGGTAACAGCAGGTGGTGATTTATTAAATGCCAATGAAATTGGTTTTGGGTATGAAACTGCTGGAATAAAAGTTAATCCAACTTCGGCATCAACTAAAACATGGAAATGGCAAGCCAATAATGTGCATGATTTTATGTGGGCTGCAGATCCGAATTATAAAATGATTACCAGAACACTTACGAATGGGCCGTTAATTAGAGTTGTTTATAAAGCGGTTGATTCACTCGAAAATCGTTGGCAGAAAATGGCTGATACTTGTGCGTTGGCTTATCCAATAATGGCTAAAACATTTGGTGTGTATCCTTATAAAACCTACACATTTGTTCAAGGAGGAGATGGGGGTATGGAATACCCAATGGCTACTTTAATAAAGAACGCTAGTGTAGGCACTGCAATTCATGAGTGGATGCATAGTTGGTACCAAATGATGTTGGGCACAAATGAATCGTTGTATCCATGGATGGATGAAGGCTTTACTGATTATGCAAGTACAAGAGTAGAGGCAGTAATAAGAGGTAGAACCGATTTTGAATTTGATGGAACATATAAAAGCTATTTTAAATTGGCTAAGAGTGGTATTGAAGAACCAGCAAGCACTCATTCAGATCATTATAATACCAATTTTGCTTACGGTAATGCTGCTTATTCTAAAGGTGCAGTTTTTGTGTCGCAGCTAGGATATATTGTTGGTGATAGCATTAGAGATGCAATATTGTTGGCTTACTATAATACTTGGCGTTTTAAACATCCAAACCCAAACGATTTTATTCAGGTTGCAGAAAAATGTAGTGGTATGGAATTAGATTGGTACAAAGAATATTGGATTAATAGTACTAAAACGATTGATTATAGTGTTGGAGATATAGCCGTTGTAAATAATAAAACTTCAATTACAATAAAGCGAATTGGTAAAATGCCAATGCCAGTTGATGTGCTAGTGACTTTTAAAGATGGTACTCAAGAAATACATTATATCCCACTTAATTTAATGTATGGAGAGAAGCCCATCGAGAATAAAATTCCAAGAACTGTTCATGAAGAATGGAAATGGACTCATCCATTGTATAGTTTTACTACAACTAGGTCTATTCAAGATATTAAGTCGATTGAGATAGATCCTAGTATGCGTTTAGCAGATGTAAATAGAACGAATAATAAGTTGGTAATTCCTGAGTAGATTGTAGATTTTTGATTGAAAATTATTCCTTAACGAGCTACATGTAAAATATACTTCTCTTCAAAATAGGATTCAGGGAATATTTTGATAATGGGCATCATTTTTGGCCTTGCCCCACTCTCAAAAATTTCTTGTGCAAGATCACCTCCCTTTAGGCAGATCAATCCATTTCTTAGAGTATCTGGACCAAAAGCTGCCCCAGGTTGTTTTTTTAATAGTGGCATACTCCATTTTAATAGTTCTTTAAGCGGAGCCACAGCTCGAGAAACAGCATAATCGAATTTTCTATTTTTAATATCTTCTGCTCTAGTATGCTGTGTAGTAATATTGTTAATTCCGGCTCCTTCACAAACGGCTTCTACAACTTTTAATTTTTTAGCAATGCTATCAACCAAAAGGAATTTAACTTCTGGAAAAAAAATTGCTAGCGGAACACCTGGAAACCCACCGCCACAGCCAATATCAATGATATTCATTCCTGGAGTAAAGTCTGCAATTGCTGCAATGCTTAATGAATGTAGTACGTGGTGTAAGTAAATACTATCGATATCTTTTCTGGATACCACATTTATCTTTGCATTCCATTCTATATACAAATCATTGAGTAAAGCAAATTTTTTAATTTGGCTTTCGGTGAAATCATCGAAGTACTTAATTATTAATTCCAATTTTTGCGAGGAGCTTTCCATAAGGCGGGTGCTGTAAATATGAAATAAAAGAACATCCAAATATCCAATAATAAAAACCAAGGAAACAGATCCGATTCATTGAGTTGCTTCAT
>JAYVRC010000461.1:0-15342 GCA_043776615.1 Sphingobacteriia bacterium | reverse complement strand
CTTTTGATAAAGTAGAAGTTCGTAAACGCCCTGGTACTGTTGGTATTTGTGCAGCCATCATGAACCACTATCAAATTGATACCGTACCACATTTTATTTGTGGTGGATTTAACAAAAGAGAAAGCGAAGACGCGCTAATTGATCTTAACTTCTTAGGCATTGATAATGTACTTGTATTAAGAGGTGATGCAGCTAAAAACGAAGCGAGTTTTGAGCCTGAAGTTGACGGACATAAATATTCGATTGATTTACAAAAACAAGTTGTAAACCTCAACAATGGTCTTTATTTAGATGAAGATATTCAAAACGGAGGCAAAACCAATTTTTGTATAGGTACTGCTGGTTACCCCGAAAAACATTTTGAAGCCCCTAATTTAGAAATAGACTTAGGAAGATTAAAAGCAAAAGTAGATGCAGGTGCAGATTATATTATGACTCAAATGTTTTTCGATAATCAAAAGTTTTTTGATTATGTAAAAGCTTGTAGAGATATGGGTATCACCGTTCCAATTATCCCAGGATTAAAACCTATCACTAATAAAAAACAACTCTCTGTATTGCCAAGAATATTTCATGTAGATATCCCTACCGATTTATCTAACGAAATCATGAAATGTAAAACTGATCAGGATTGTGAACAAGTAGGTGCCGAATGGTTAATTCAACAAAGTAAAGAGTTGAAAGCCTTCGGAGTTCCAGTTCTACATTATTACACTTTGGGTAAGCCTAAAGTTATTTGGAATGTAGTAAATGCCATTTCATAATACTACTTTCCTCGCTTCGCTTCCATAATTTTATCAAACTGCTCTAACGACAATTGTTTGGCTACTATACGTTTATCTTTATCTAATAAATAAAGTGTTGGTGTTTTAGAAATATCATATAACTGCCGATAGTTAGGAACTCCTGCTTTTTCTTCTACCGATTTAGCAGCTTTTGTTTGATAAGCGTGTACCCAATCTTTAGAAAGATTTTTTTCTGCAATAAATTTTTTCCAAGCAGGTAGCTCATTTTCATAAATATTTACTGAAAAAATAGCTAGCCCTTCCTTCTTCCATTTTGCACTATACATTGAATCTAAACGAGGTATTTCTTCCTTACAATGTCCGCAGTTTGGATCATAAAAAACAACCAGGGTAAACGCCCCCTTTGTATTATACAACGATACTGATTTCCCAGTGGTATCAGTCAAATTAAGTACTGGTGCAGGTAGCCCTAATTGGTTTGCCATCAAGCTATAAGCCCTTTCTGTTATGGTTTTTCGTGACGCAGGGTTTAATAAAGTAGTGTCGCCTTTTGCATAAAAATTTTCGAAAATATAGACGAATACCTTATCCTGCCCCATAAATTCGGGGTTAATATATTTATTGGTAAATTTAGTAAGTAAATATGGATACATTTCTTTACCTGATCTTGCAAATAGCAACATGTATTTTACCTCTTTAATAATTGAATCGGGCTCAGGTGAAACATAATATTTAAAATAGTCGTCTAGCTTTGGTTCAAAAAAAGGTGTCCGCAATAATCGATCATCATTAAAACTAACATCATCCCAAAAATGATTTTTTATATATTTATATGGATATAAGGAATCTGGTACACCTTTTACATTTGGAATTGTTGGTGGAGTTGGGCGCTTCATGGTATTAAACAACATTGTTAACAACGACTGAGGATATTTCTTTGCCAGACCGTTTCGATAATCATCCATTCCGTTATCTAATTGTATAATTTCATTTCTTAATCTTAATGAATCCAAAGGTTTAGCAACCAAACTTCTGTATTCAGATTCTAATTGTTGCCGTTGTTTACCTTTTTGGGTTGAATAAAGTGAGTATTGTTTAAAAATATCGTTATCAAATGAGCCAGTAATTACTGCCTTTTCTTTTTGAGTAGTATCGCCACTAATACTAAACTGCTGTTTCGCATCCATTAATAATTCGAACTGAATAGTATAATTGGGAGAAACCACAAAATAAATACCGCCTGTTAATTTTTTATCGCCTTTAAATACACCCATGCTTTTATCATTCAGTTTACATGAATCCACCAAAGTCATCCCCTTACCAAAATGGCTTCCTAAATAAACAGTACAATTCTTCAGAGGAACTAATGTAATAGGGATAAAATGGCCTTTTATAGCCGTTTGGGGGCTTGTTGAAACAGGTTTTTGTGCAAATGATGTTACAACAAATAATAAAACTGTACAATTCATCAATAAAAAACGCATAGACATAAATTGAGGATAAAATTAAGTAAATATTCGGGCTTACCTTTGTTTGAGTGAGAAAGCAACAAAAATCAATCATATTAGAAAAAATGCTGGTACAGGATTATGCCGCCGAAGGCAAATCACTAGCAAGAGTAGATGGAAAAGTAGTTTTTATTGAAGGTGCCGTACCGGGTGATGTGGTAGATGTGCTATTAACAAAAAATAAATCCGACTGGGCCGAAGGCTATACTGTTAAAATACATGAATTATCGCCCGACAGAGTAACGCCATTTTGCGAACACTTTGGCGTTTGTGGTGGTTGCCAATGGCAAATGCTTCCTTACGAAAAACAATTATTTTATAAACACAAACAGGTTACCGATAACTTAACTCGTATAGCAAAAGTGGCGCTTCCTTTCATTGAACCAATTATTGGAGCTTCTCTCACCGAAAAATACCGCAATAAAATGGAATATACTTTTGCTACCCGCAAATACACTCCAACTGAAGAATTTCGTAAAATGAAAGCTGCTGGAGCCAATTTTGAGAATCAACCCGGAGCTGCAGGTTTTCATGTTCGTGGATTTTTTGATAAAGTTGTGGAAATAGATACTTGTTTTTTGCAGGAAGAGCCAACTAATTTTATACGTAAAAATATTGCCGCTTTTTGTATCGAAAACGAAATGCCTTTCTACAATATTAAAAAGCATGAAGGCTGGATTCGAAACCTACTAATTCGAACAAGCACTATAGGAGAATTAATGGTTAATGTGGTAATTGCATATGAAGATGAGACAATCAGAAAGAAATTATTGGATCTTTTGTTGCAGCAATTTCCAGAAATTACTACTCTATTATATACAATCAACAGCAAGAAAAACGATAGTTTACAAGATCAACATCCCATCACCTATTTTGGGAAAGGCTTCATAATGGAAAAACTGGAGGACTTGGCTTTTAAAATCAGTCCAAAATCTTTTTTTCAAACAAATACCAAACAAGCCGAAAAATTATATTCCATTACTAGAGATTTTGCCGAACTTAATGGAACCCAGCTTGTATACGATTTATACTGTGGAACAGGAAGTATTGGGCTTTTTGTGAGTAAACAGGCTAAAAAATTAGTTGGCGTAGAAATGGTAGCCGATGCAATTGAAGATGCTAAAGAAAATGCTTCCATTAATAATGTGCATCATGCCGAATTTTTTGCTGGTGATGTAATAGATATATGTGACGATGCGTTTTTTAATAAACATGGAAAGGCCGATGTAGTAATTACAGATCCTCCCAGAGCTGGTATGCATGAAAAATTAGTAAAGAAATTACTAGAAATCGCTGCCCCTACAATTGTTTATGTAAGCTGTAACCCAGCAACACAAGCAAGAGACTTAGGGTTATTGAGTGAAAAATATAAAGTAACAAAAATTCAACCCGTAGATATGTTCCCTCATACCTTGCACATAGAAAATGTAGTACAATTGAAATTAATTTAATAGCATGACCGAATTCAGACCAAGTAGATTTGAGATATTACCTACAATTGTAAAAAATCTATTGATTATAAATGGACTAGTTTTTCTAGCCCAAAATACATTGTCTGGCCCCAATGGCTTTTTCGATTTTGAAGCTCTCTTTGCATTGCATGGATGGCAGAGCTCTTTGTTTCGACCATGGCAATTAATTACCCATATGTTTTTGCATGGCGATTTTGGACATATTCTAGGCAATATGTTTGCTTTATGGATGTTTGGATCTATTCTCGAAAACCTTTGGGGAACAAAACGTTTTCTCACATTTTATTTGGTTTGCGGTTTAGGAGCAGCATTAATTCATTTACTCTTTTTAAGTTACGAATTCATTCCATTAACCAATAGCTATGAAGCTATTTTTAAGTTACATGACGCCGGTGGCGAATCATTAAATAAAGCGATGATCAGCTTTATAGAGAAATACAATGTTCGATTTGAAAATCACCAAGAGATTATTCAAAATTTACTTCTAAACCCTAATGACACAGAATCAAGCACACAAATGTTTGAAAGCCTTTCTGCCTTCTATCAACGCAATTTAAATACAGCTACATTAGGTGCAAGCGGAGCAGTGTTTGGCGTTTTAGCAGCATTTGTATACCTCTTCCCTAACACTTATATTTATGTTTACTTCTTAATACCCGTTAAAGCGAAATGGATTGGGTTACTCTATTTTACCTATGAATTGGTATTTGCCGTTAGAAACACAGCAGGCGATAATGTTGCACGCTGGGCTCATGTGGGAGGGGCAATCGTAGGATTACTAATTGTAATGACTTGGAACAAAACAAAGAAAAAAACGTTTTATTAGTATGTCAACTCAATCATATAGATCTACCAAAAAAATACTTTTAGGTCAAGACAACAATGCCCTAGTTATTTTATTTGCTATTAATGCCTTGGTATTTGTATTAATCAACTTTGTTAAAATTGTATATTACCTATCAGATATACCGATTGAGTTTTTTTATAGACAAATACTCGATTGGTTTACTATGCCTGCTGCAACTTCGGCTTTGTTTTTAAAGCCCTGGACCATTATTACCCATATGTTTACCCATTACAGTATCTGGCATTTAATATCAACTTGTGCTTGGTTGTGGGCATTTGGATTTGTTTTACAAGACCTAGCAGGAAATAATAAATTAATACCCATTTACTTTTACGGAGGTTTTGCAGGAGCAGTTATTTTTGTATTGACTAACAATATTTTTCCTGGTTTAGAAAAAAATATTTTAATCACCCCACCATTAATGGGCGGCGGTGCTGCAGTAATGGCTGTAGCTATAGCAACTACAACGCTTTCTCCTGAATACCGCATATTTCCCCTTGTAAATGGAGGCATACCTTTATGGGTGCTTACTTTAATTTTTGTTGCAATTGATTTTGCTTCTCTTTCAAGTGGCAATGGAGGTGTTATAGCTTCACACCTTGCAGGTGGTACAATTGGATTCTTTTTTGTAAAAGCCTTAAAAAGTGGTGCTGACTGGGGACTTTGGATGATTAATTTTGTTCATTGGTTAGATGACTTGTTTAGTCCAGAAAAAAAATACCGCAATAAAAGACAAAGCGAAAAACAATTTTATAAAAATACTCGTAAACCATACGAAAAAATTGCTAATGTTACTCAGCAGCGATTAGATGAAATACTCGATAAAATTAATCTTCAAGGCTATACTTTTTTAACAGATGAAGAAAAAGCATTCCTCCTAAAAGCTAGTGATGAAGATAATGATTAGCCAATTATTTTAAGTACACAAATAGAGATTACTATTTTCAGTAATTTTAAGCATGGCTAAAAGCTGGCTATTGAGAACTACAAAGTCAATCATTATTATTACAAACCTTTTTGTAGGTATTGTTTTTTTGATTGCAGCGCTGTCGCCTTATTTAAATCCTAGTACCTGGTGGGCTCATGGATTTCTTGCATTAATCACACCATACCTGATACTTACTTTAATTCTGTATATTTTATTCTGGCTGATAAGCAGGCCAAAATGGGCGCTTATTTCTTTCATTTCACTTTGTATAGGCTACAAGCAATTACCTGTTGTATTTGCGTGGAGTGGCGATTCGGGATTTATGAAAAGAAAAGCCGAAAATAGTTTTAGAATTGCAGATTGGAATGTGCAAAGCTTTAACGGACTTACCAAAAATGTCTATGCCAAAAAAGAAGTGAGAATAGAGGTAGCCGAAAGTATTTTAAAAAATAATCCTGATATTATTTGTTTGCAAGAGTTTAATAGTGCCAAATCAGAAAATAATATTGTTCTATTTAGTAGAACCCACCCATATTATTATTTCTCTAAGGATTATCATAGAAACCAAAGCGATTATCAATCTGGATGTATTATTTTTTCTAAATACCCATTAGTAGATTCTGGTAAAATTGAATTCCCAAATGCCGAAAGTCTTATTTACATTGATATTTTAAAAGGTTCAGATACACTAAGAATTTTTACAACTCATTTACAGTCTTTCAAATTTAAAAAGAGCGATTACGAAAATATTGAAAAATTAAAAGGTACTGAAAATAGTTCCCTGTCAGCTACCAAAAGCTTAATAAGTAAAATGAAGTTGGCCTATCAAAAAAGAGGTATTCAAACCAACATGGTTCAAAAAACACTAAATGAAAGTCCTTACCCATCGCTAATATGTGGCGATTTTAATGATGTTCCTAATTCTTATACCTATTTTAACATTAGGCAAGATTGGCAAGATGCTTTTTTGAAAAAAGATTTTGGCATTGGAAGAACCTTTATTTCATTAGCTCCAACGCTAAGAATTGATTATATTTTAGCAGGAAATCAGTTTGAAATAAAGCAGTTTGATATGATTGATGAAGCTTTAAGCGACCATATTATGCTTTTGGCTGATATTCGTTTGAAAAAATAAAATACTTTCGCATTCATGTCTCTTAAAGTATATAACTCATTATCAAGGCAAAAAGAAGTTTTTACTCCAATCAATCATCCATATGTTGGTATGTATGTTTGTGGACCAACAGTAAGCGGTGAAAGCCATCTTGGGCATGCTCGTCCTTTTATTACATTCGATGTATTATATCGCTACTTAATGCACCTTGGATACAAAGTAAGGTATGTTAGAAATATAACCGATGCTGGTCATTTTGAAGAAGAAGGTCGTGAAGCAGAAGATAAAATCAGTAAAAAAGCTGTATTAGAAAAACTTGAACCAATGGAGCTGGTACAAAAATATACCAACCTCTATCATTGGGCAATGAGTCAATTTAATAATTTACCTCCTAGTATCGAACCAACAGCAACAGGGCATATAGTTGAACAAATTGAAATGATTAAAAAAATCATCCAAGATGGATATGCTTATGAAGCAAATGGATCGGTTTATTTTGATGTAGAAAAATACAATATTGATTTTTCAACCAAAGGGCAGCCTTATGGAATTCTAAGTGGGCGAGTATTAGATGATCAAATGGATAATACTCGTGAATTGGATAATCAGGAAGAAAAAAAAAATAAAAGTGATTTTGCACTTTGGAAAAAAGCTCCTGTAGAACACATCATGCGTTGGCAAAGCCCATGGGGTGAAGGTTTCCCAGGATGGCATATAGAATGTTCGGCCATGAGTACTAAATACCTTGGTGATGAATTTGATATTCATGGCGGTGGTATGGATTTGCAATTTCCTCACCACGAATGTGAAATAGCACAGAGTACTGTATGCAATCATAAAATGCCTGCACGTTATTGGTTACACAATAACATGATCACCATCAATGGTAGGAAAATGGGTAAGAGCTACAATAATGTAATTAAATTAAGCGAACTATTTAGTGGAACTCATCCAATATTAGAACAAGCATATTCACCATCTACCGTTCGTTTTTTTATACTTCAATCTCAATATAGAAGCACACTCGATTTTGGTAATGATGCACTACAAGGAAGCGAAAAAGCATTGAAGCGTTTAATGGAAGCTTTTGAATGGTTGATGCAACAATCGGATATTGGAAGCATTGGCTCTGCAGTAGATGTTACGCTTGATGAAAAAGTAAAGAAGTTGGTTGGTGAATTTGATGAATTCATGAACGACGATCTGAACACTGCAAAAGTAATTGCTAGTATGTTTGAATTGGTACCCGTTATAAATTCAATAAAAGACAAACATATTGCTACTACTGCATTACACAGTGATACAGTTACCCTATTGCAAAAACAAATGCAGACTTTTATTATTGATATTTTTGGTTTACAAAATTCTAAGCCCGATAATAGTGGACAACTCGAAGGAGTACTTCAATTATTGATTAATATTCGCAAAGAAGCCAAGAACAGAAAGGATTTTGTTACAAGCGACAAAATCAGGAATGAACTTTCTGCTCTCGGCGTTCAACTTAAAGATGAAAAAGATGGAGGAATGAGCTTTACTATCCAATAATTAATTTCCTGGTCTGTATTGCTTTTCTAAATTCTTCATTACATCTTCTTTATAGAAGAAAATATCTTTAAATTTTCCATTAAGAAACCCTGCTGCCTGATCTGTAAAATGATCAGAGGAAGGATCATTAGAATGCCCGCCTGTGACTATACTTTTTGCCTTAAGCCTTGGTCCAAATTCAACAGCAGCTATAAAACTATTTCCCGAAAATCCATACCTACCTTTTGAATCATTCATACTTCTGCTCTCAAATGCAGCAAGGGCGCCTAGTTTAGAGGTAGTAAGCGCAACTGCCATACTTGGTTTAGTATCATTAAACTGTTCATTAAACTTTCCAGTTAATCTTTGATATCTATTTATTGTGCCCCAAGGAACTTCCCAAAATCCGTATACGCTTTTTAAGTTCTGCACTACAGCACTTAATACTTGCAACTGTTGCTTAGCATCAATATTATATGCTATGCTATTTAACCTTCCAATAATTTCAGTATTCTCTTCACGAATTTCTGAACTAGGATAAAGTGTATTTAATTTAGCTGCCCAATCAACAGCCAAGGTTGTTGCAACAGAATTTGTGTCAGAAGTTTTATTCCAAGCTTTTAATAATTCAATCGGTTTTTTTAAAGCAGCTTTTAATGTATCTGATTCGCCTAACAGATCATATGCTTTAAATAAAGAAGGAAATAAAATATCAAAAGCAGTAAGGTATCTATTGTAGCCAATTTCAATCAATCCATCTAAACTAATATTTTTCTTGTCTTTTAATAATCGAATAGCATTAAGGCCACGCGCATTTTGTCCGTCTGGTGCCATATAGTATGGATACTTTGTTTTATCGGGACTACTTTCTCCTGCACTAGTAAAAGGTGTTGCATTGCAATTTTGAATCCATCCTGTTGCAGGATTGATTAAATGAACTGTTTCGTTTAATGGATGAATTCCCTTCCATTCAGTTGCAGCAATTGTTCCATCAACAGGTAGTGACCAATTATAGGCAGTATCTCTCTTTGGAATAAAGTTACCATGCCAATAAGCAATATTGCCTTTATCATCGGCATAAACAGTGTTATTGGTTGTATTAGATAACCCTTCCATTGCATTTGTGTATTCTTCTAAATTATTGGCTTTTGTAGTTGTCCATGATTGCACCAATGCACGAATAGAACGATTGTATTCTTTTAAACTCAACCATTTTCCATTACGCTTTGCAACAACTGGACCATGATGTGTATAATAACCTGTAAATTTTTTTGACGATAAAATTCCGTCTTTTTTATAGCTGATGGAAATGGTTTTAGTTTTTACATTACGTAGTTTCTTTTCATACTCATATACCCATCCGTTTTTAGTGGGGGATACTTTTTCTTCATACAAATCAGCCACATCTGTATAACCAGAAGTATGCATCCAACCGCAATGTTCATTAAAACCTTGATAAATAAAAAGCTGCCCCCAAGTTGAAGCGCCATATGCATTAAGACCTTCTTCACTTACAATCTGCGCCTCACTTCTAAAATAAAAAGGAACATGAGGATTAATATATAACATCGAATTCTTTGTTGCACTTCGTGATGGAGCTATAGCAAATCCATTAGATCCTCTATCTTCTATGTCTTTATTCAATTTTAAAGCAGCCGTATTATTAGCTGATGGATTTTCATAGAATTGCTTGATCTCATCTACACTTGCACCTCCAGTACTAGTTGCCGAAACACTACCATCGGTATACATTAAGTGAAACCAAGGTTCAAATTTTTTTAATACTACTGGATGAACCTCTGGGTGTTTATACAGAAAGTAATTAATTCCATCTGCATGTGCTACTAATAATTTTTTTAACCAAGTTGGACTTTTTTGAAAATCTTTTTTTGCATCATTACTGTCAGCAATTAATCGCATTAGTAAATCATTGTACAAAACTTTCTCGCCTTCCATTTCTGCTCTTCGCCCAAGCATCTCCAAATAATTGCGTTCTACTCTTTCAAAATTTTCTTCACATTGAGTATACATTAAACCGAATACAGCATCCGCATCTTTTTTTCCATAAATATGCGGAACACCATAAATATCTCTAACAATATTTACTTGTTTTGCTTGAGCCTCCCATTTACTAATGTCTGAAGCAGACTGACTTTGAATAGTTGAACTAAACCCAAAAAATAATAAAAATGCAATTAATTTTTTTTTCATATTGTTTCATTTGATATTAATATCCCCATCCTTTCATTACAGCCAAATCTTGCTTTACACAATCTATTGGAGCAATTCCTTGATACGCTTCCTGCTCAATTATTAGATGTTTAGTTCCACCAGTTTTTAATCCTTCCGCAATTAATTCTTTTACTACCTGTACTCCTTTCCCTAAAATAGTACTCTCATATGCACTACCCTTTGCGTTCATGATTTCATCTTTAACATGCATCGAAATAAATCTCCCAGGATTATTTTTTACAATAGCCATTGCATCCGCGCCAGTTCCGTATAAGTTACCAAAGTCCAATTGTTGAACTACTAAATTAGAATCGGTATTTTTAAGAATAATTTCATATACTGTTTCTTTTCCCATCATTTGAGTAAACTCAAAATTGTGGTTATGGTAGCCAAATCGCATACCTGATTTTTTGCACAATTCACCCGACTTATTAAAAACTTCCATGTATTTAAGCATATCATCTTTTGTTTTACGAAGACTTTCATCTAGCCATGGACTAATTACCAAATCTTGTCCAACTATGGCAGCATCTTCAATAGTATACTTCCAGCTATCAGAAAAATCTTTTTTGGCTGCATCCCAATGAGAAGGGCCCATAACAGTATGCCCACTTGGCATTTTCAGGCTTAAATCATCTAATATTTTTTTAAATTCTGTAGCTGTGTATCCATAAAATTTCCGATTAGTATAGTTAGCATGCTCTACATTTTTATACCCCATACTTGCAAGGGCTTTTAATGTGCCTAAAGGATCTTTTTTCATATCCTCCCTTATAGAATACAATTGAATGCCAACAATAAATTTATTCTTTTTTGCTGCCATCAATAAAGATGGTGAAGCAGCAGTAATTACTGCTGCCATTGAAGATTGTTTAATAAAAGACCTACGTGATGTTGGCATAAATGTTGAATTTAAATTTATAACGTACAAAGTACAAAATTTTTAAACGAAAGCCTAACTTGCAGATGTGAAAACGGCAACCGTACACGAAATAAAACAAGAATTATTAGCAAGTCCAGATAAAGTGCTTGTAGATCTCTGCTTAAGACTCTCTAAATTTAAAAAAGAAAACAAAGAACTACTTACCTATTTATTATTTGAAGCGCATAATGAGGAAGGTTATATTAATGAAGTTAATACTTTAATTGCTGATGAATTTAGTAGTTTAGATAAAACCACCAACTTGTATTTTGCCAAGAAAACGATAAGGAAAATTCTACGAATTGCCAATAAGCATATAAGGTATACTGGTTCAAAACAGGCCGAAGTAGCAGTTTTGCTGCATTTTTGCTCAACCTTACAAAACCACGGCATCCCTTTTGCAAAAAGCACAGCGCTTAAAAACCTTTATGAACAACAGATCAAAAAAATAAAAAGCTCACTAGAATCATTGCACGAGGATCTTCAATATGATTTTCAAAAAGAACTCAACTTGCTATAATTATTTTTCTTCGTCGAAAAAAAGTTTGTAATAATGTTTGCCGCTTCGCTCATCATATCCTTTTTCTATGAGGTCTTTCCTTCCATGAATATAAACATGAAAATTTTTGTCGAGCTTTAAAATGCTTTTAAAAAAGCGTTGTTGCTTTTGTACAGCTTGTAAGTGTATATCAAAATTATCTTCGATATTTACTTGCTTGGCAACTTCATACTGTTCTTTATATTGAGCAAAGCTTTCTATAACTTCAGGATGATGTAAAACCTCTTTATTAAACTCGGCTAATTGAAACTGGTCGTGGGTTTTAAAATACTCCATACTTCTTTGAAGCATATCAATCTGATCGGTCTTGGTAGTCTCAAACTGTTCATTTAGTTCATTACTAATAAATAGTTTACACATTCCTAAAGCCGCATTGGTATAATGATAACTGTTTTCGATAGGACTGATTCGAAGAAAATCGTTTTTCCAAAAGCCAGTATCACCTTGTTTTGCCGAAGTAGACTCAGTAGCGTAAGCTAAATATCCTTCTTGGGCATCCTGTTTTAAAATAAGAACACCTTTGTCTGGCTTTTTAAGTTCAACTCCTTCATCTATCATTAAATTAATAGCATCAGTGCTTTTGGCAATTTTTAAATAATTCTCTTTAGAACTAGTATGAAATAGACCAATTGCATCCAAAAAGTGATCACCAAAAGGCACTTGCTCAAAATAGACTACAAACAATTCACCCGATTGGGCAAAAACTGTATTGCTTTTTAAATGGAAGTGTTCAGCTAATTGCTTGCTAATTAACTCAAAATCTTTTGGATGATTAAATAATTGATTGATGGCTTTATAAATAAGGTTGTCATCCGTATCAATTTGATATTGTTCGGATTCATTTAAGGGTTTTAGCATAAATTGAATCAACCATTTTTCTACTTCATTTTGATTGATTTTCAATGCTTTATTTGATAAGAATAACTGCCCACCTTGCGCTGAACTGCCCGCCTGGTGTACAATTAGAGATTTTATCTTAATGGTTGATACATCATTCATATTGATGCTAAGATAGCCTGAAAACACCCTTTTTAAAAAGCAAATTCGGAATTAGGCATTTTTTTTCGGAACTTCACCGAATTATCAATTAAACTACTATTTTAATGTACGCCCAGATTTGGACAAAGTACTTGCCGATTATTCGCATATTATTAAAGCGTACCCGCCAAGAAAGTCAAACCCTTGATCTTAATAGGATTGATTTCGAAAGGATGGGATCTGGCCGAAAAGCTGGTTATAAGTTTACCATTGAATTTACAAAAGGGCGTGTAAGTAACCTAATCAGCAGTTCTGCATTGGCTTCGGACCTTGCTTTGGTGATGTTAGAAGACAAAGCCACCAAAGAATTTTTAGAAGCAGGTGAATACACTGTTTCTTTAAATACCAAATTTCAACTTTTATTAAAAAATGTAGCTGCAGCAGAAGAAGTACCCGAGTAGTTTATTTGGGTTGAAACACTTCAATCATTAATCCATTGGGTGCTAGCATAGTCATTACTCTGCAATTTCCTATCAATGGGTCTTTAAAATCAGTTGGCTTCATTACAATTTTTACACCAGCATCTTTTGCCCTATTGTTAATGGTTTTGATATTTTTAGTGGAAAAGCTATACATGCAAATTCCTCTATTAGGTAAGCGTGGAGCCGCGTTTGGAATAACTCGTTTATTGTCTTTAAAATCTAAAAAGAGCAGATGTCCGCTTCTAGCTCCTTTAGCATATACAATTGTAAATCTAAAAGACACATTGGGTTCTATTCCTAAAGCAGAACCTTCTGCTGTTTTCCATTCAGTATCTTTTCTAATTTCCATTCCTAAAACTTCTGTATAAAATTTTATTACCTGCTTGCTTATTCCAGTAACAACTTGTGCTGCATAACCCGGCCCTCCTTTTAATGTAATGGCATCGTAATCTGATAATTGAGGCATACCATTGCCTCTTTCAATACCAACTGCATGAATAAAATCTGGTGCTTTATAGATGGTTTCTAAATATTTATATTTCGATCCGTCGGGTTTACTTAACATAGCAGCTTGTAGAGGAGCCATTGAGGAAAAACCTAAATCATGCATCATCGAATCTAGCAGCTCTTCATTGGCATTAGGAAACCCCAATGTAAAAGGACCCATTTCTCTGCTATTATAGGTTTTATGAATTAAAGGTGATTTTTTATTTAAAACTACCACCCTGATTTTTACATTATCCGGAACTGTAGGGCGATGAAGAATATATAAAGAATAATCCATGGCTGCTGGCAAATCCCAAAGTTCCATTTGCAAATTTCTTTCTTTCTTACTCATAGTAATAGGACCAACCAAGGTCATTCCCATACCTTTTACATAAAAAAGCTTAACACTATCTAAATTAGCCGTACAAATAGTTACCGTATGCAATGGACTGCAAAGAGCGTCAGCTACTCTAGATTCTGGATCAGTAATGTCTTTAATATAAAGAGGCACCTGAGCCGGAATATAGCTCACCATCAAGCAGCCAATAAATAGCAGTAGCTTTTTTATCAAGACATTTATTTTAATAAATAAATCTACCAAAAATAGTTAACTTCATTAACTATTCATAACGTGCAAGTAGTTTAAAAATTGCGCATCAATCTTCATTCATGGACTTACAAATTAAAAATCAGTTATTCATTGTAGGTGGCGCCACATCTGGTTTTGGCAAGGCCATTGCTGAAGCATTAATTAATGAAGGAGCCAACATAATTGCAATAGCTCGTGGTGAAGAAAAATTACTTATACTAAAATCAACTGCAAACTCACAAGTTGAAATTTTATCAGGAGATTTATCAAAACCTGAAGTGCTATCTTCATTAATTGAATTGGTTGGAGGAAGACAGGTGCATGGGATTTTAATAAATGCTGGTGGACCGCCCGCAAAAACAGTGATGGAAACCACCCTAGAAGATTGGGACAATGCATATCAAACGTTATTGCGTTGGAAAGTAGCGCTTACACTAGCATTTATACCTCGCATGATGAAAGTAGGCTATGGAAGAATTGTTTATATCGAAAGCCATACTGTTAAACAACCATTAGAAAATTTAGTGCTTAGTAATTCACTAAGAGTAGCAGTTGTTGGTATGGTTAAAACATTATCTACTGAAATTGCAAAATCTGGGGTTACACTAAATATTATGGGACCTGGTTCTCACAATACTCCTGCAATAGATAGATTGTATAAAAAGAAATCGGAACAAACAGGAATTACTTTTGATTTAGTAAAGAAAACATCCATTCAAGAAATTCCTGTTGGCGTTCTTGGAGAAGCAGCAGATTTTGCTAGCCTAGCGATTTGGTTATTGAGCCCAGCGAGCAGATTTATTACTGGGCAAACAATTACCATTGACGGCGGCGCAGTTAAAGGGATAATGGGATAATCAATAGTTTTGAAGCCACTTGAAATTATATAAATAATTCTTTCATGAATTTGTTAACAATTTTGGTATTTTTTTGCTCTTCAAATAAAAAAACTTTG
>JAYVRC010000460.1:0-15360 GCA_043776615.1 Sphingobacteriia bacterium | reverse complement strand
AGACAAACGATTGTATGTAATTTTTCCAATAAAATCTTTGCAGCAGATCACTGAATTGAGTAGCAAGCTTGCGAACGATATTTCATATCAATTAAATGGGAAGTCATATATAGATGCTGATTATAAAAGTCCACCATATACAAGAATTGAAAAAATAATACTCAAATCATTTCCACTTGCACCTTTTTTGAATTTGCCAAAACTAAAAGGCCCAAAATTAGATAGGGTTTATGAATTACGCAGTTATGAAAGTGCTACTGAAAAAATTCATCAGAATAAGGTACAGATGTTCAATGAAGGAGGAGAGATTGACTTATTTAAACAATTAAACTTCAATGCCATATTTTATGCGTCTGTAATTGCAGGAAGCCATATGCCCAACTTGATGTACATGACCAGCTTCGAAAACAAGGCCGATCGAGATGCACATTGGAAAACATTTGTAGAGACACCTGTATGGAATAAATTGAAATCACTACCTGAGTACCAAAATAATGTTTCAAAAAATGAACAAAATTTTCTTCGTACAACTGAATATTCTAATTGGTGATATTCTTTTGAGCACCATAATCTTTACTTAATCTTTATATTTCAAATGTTATTTTTGTGATAATTTAATAAAATAGTTGAAACTAGTTACCTCTACATATCAATTTCAAAGTAAACAATTTAGTATAAGTATTGGAACAGTACTTATAATTGCTGGAGCTTGTTTTTTTGGAAAAGATGTAATAGGTTACAAAGTTGTTGCACTTATATTATTAATGACTGTTTCAGTATTGGCAATGCTATTTGATATCTTTCCTGTGATGTTTGCAGCTGTTTTAAGTGCCTTATTATGGAACTTCTTTTTTATTCCCCCTATATTCACTTTTCATATAGATAATGCTGAAGATGTATTAATGTTCTCTCTCTATTTTATAATTGCATTGGTAAATGCTGTACTTACATTTAAAATTAGAGAAGCAGAAAACAAATCGAGAGACAAAGAAGAAAAAGAAAATACCATTAAACTATACAACACATTGTTAAACTCACTATCTCATGAACTACGTACGCCTATTTCAACAATTATTGGTGCGGTAGACACATTAAAAGAAAGCGGAGAAAGACTTACTGTAAATCAACAATCACAATTGCTTACACAAATTGATGTTGCAGGAATAAGGTTGAACACTCAAGTAGAGAATCTTTTAAATATGAGTCGCCTTGAAACTGGATTATTAAAATTAAACTTACAATGGTGCGATATAAACGAACTAATTAACACAATTATTCAAAAATCAGAAAGCGTTAGTACAGAAAAGGACATAATTTTTACACCCGACGAAACATTACCTATCTGCAAAATAGATAATGGTATAATTGAGCAGGTATTGATAAATATTCTTTCAAACGCAGTTCATTATACGCCAGTTAAAGCAATTATAAATATTAATGCATCCGTAAATAGTAATTTACTACGAATAACAATAGCTGATAATGGTAATGGAATTGAAAATGAATTGCTCAAAATGATATTCCATAAATTTTATCGGATAGATAATAACAAAACTGGTGGAATAGGCTTAGGCTTGTCTATCGCAAAAGGATTTATTGAAGCTCATAAAGGAATTATAAATGCGGAAAATATAGTACCACATGGTTTGAAATTTCTAATTGAATTACCAGTTGAAGTTTCCTACATTAATAATCTTAAAAATGAATAAAGCTGAGATACTTATTATAGACGATGAGCCTCAAATAAGGAAACTACTTGAAATAACTCTAGAAAGTAACGACTATAAAGTTTTGCAGGCAGAAAATGGAAAGGAAGGTATAATTATGGCAGCCAATCACCCACCAGAATTGATTTTGCTTGATTTAGGTTTACCTGATATAAACGGTCAACAAGTGCTGAAGGAATTACGTTGCTGGTACAATAAACCTATTATTATTTTATCAGTTCAAAAAAGCGAGGAAGAAATTGTTACTGCATTAGACAATGGAGCAACAGATTACTTAACAAAACCATTTCGATCAGCAGAATTATTAGCCCGAATCCGTTCAGCCATTCGTAGAAATCAACTACCTGATAACAGCAATATTTTTAAAACTAGTGAATTAGAAATTGATTTTTCTGCAAGAACAGTTAAAAAAACTAATGAATTTCTAAAACTTACCACTACAGAATTTAACTTACTGGCTTTATTTGCAAAAAATGATAGCAGGGTATTAACACACCAGTTCATATTAAAAGAAATTTGGGGAATTGGGTATCAAACTGAAACTCAATACTTACGCGTATTTGTAGGATCATTACGCAAGAAAATTGAAATTAACCCCAACCAGCCAAAGCATATCATAACAGAAAGTGGTGTTGGATATCGGTTTGCTTAACTAGACTTTCCCTTCTTTATATTTTCTTTATACAAAATGGTAAATATTTTATTATTTACCATTGGCTAATTATTCATTTTTGCCTTTTAAACTATTGCAAAATGAATAAAGCACAAAAAAGTACTTATAGTAAAATTACTACGGCTTCATTATTAGTGGCACTCGGCATAATTTACGGAGATATTGGAACAAGTCCATTGTATGTATTAAAAGCCATTGTTGGCAATAAAAATATTGATGAAATACTTGTATATGGTGGAATCTCATGTATTTTTTGGACACTCGTTTTTCAAACAACAGTTAAATATATATGGCTAACCTTAAAAGCTGATAACGAAGGTGAAGGTGGTATATTTTCTTTATATGCTTTAGTGCGCAGATATGGTAAAAACTTAGTTATACCTACCATTTTAGGAGCTACAACATTATTAGCAGATGGTATTATTACTCCTCCTATTTCAGTTTCTTCTGCAATTGAAGGATTAGGAATGGTTCATGGTTTAGAAAATATAATTGTTCCTGGAAATACTTTAACTATTGGTATTGTAATTACAATTATCTCAGCACTTTTTTTCTTTCAACGTTTTGGTACACAGGCAATTGGAAAGTCATTCGGCCCAATTATGACCATTTGGTTTAGTATGTTATTAATTACAGGCTTTATAGAAATAACGCATTATCCAGATATAATTAAAGCCTTAAGTCCACATTATGGGTATGAATTACTTGTTCATTACCCACATGGTTTTTGGCTATTAGGTGCTGTATTCCTTTGTACAACAGGTGCAGAGGCTTTATATTCCGATCTTGGACATTGTGGTATCAAAAATATTCGTATAACATGGGTTTTTGTAAAAATTAGTTTAATTGTATGTTACCTCGGACAAGCTGCATGGATTTTACACCAGGGCAAAACATCACTTGAAGGTAGAAATCCATTTTTTGAAGTAATGCCACATTGGTTTTTATTTCCAAGTATTATAATTGCAACTGCTGCTACAATCATAGCTTCTCAGGCATTAATAAGTGGTTCATTTACACTTATCAGTGAAGCCATTAACCTTAATTTTTGGCCACGAGTTACAGTAAGACAACCAACTGAATTAAAGGGACAAATATATATTCCAAGTATTAATACAATTTTATGGTTTGGGTGCGTATTAATGACTGTATATTTTAAAGAATCTTCTCATATGGAAGCTGCTTATGGTTTTTCCATTACAATAGCAATGATGATGACAACATATTTATTAGGTTTCTTTCTTTTATATAAACTTCGTTGGAATAAAGTTTTTGTATTCACTATTCTTTCAATTTTTGTTATAATAGAATCATCTTTTTTTGTTGCAAACATTGCAAAAATTAAGGAAAGATGGATGTTCCTCTTTTTTGAACTTTTTATTTTTATGATAATGTATGTGTGGTACTATGCACGAAAAATAAATAACAAATTTACAAAATTTGTTGACCTCGGTAAATATGCTCACCAAATTAAAGAGCTAAGTGAAGATGATACAATTCCAAAATTTTCAACACATCTTATATATCTTTCGAAAGCTAATATGAGGCATAATATTGAAGAAAAAATAATCAAATCAATTTTTGCAAAACAACCTAAGAGAGCAGATGTTTATTGGTTTCTTCACATTAACAGAACTGAAAGTCCTTATTCCCAATCATATGATGTTTCGGAGTTAATTGATGATAAAGTAATAAAAATAAATATTAACGTAGGCTTCAGGGTACAACCTAAAACAGAATTATACTTTAAAAAAATTGTTCAAGATCTAGTTAAAAACAAAGAACTCAACTTACATAAGCGCCTTGATGGTTCTACCAAATATAATCCTGAACCTGATTTTAAATTTGTTGTAATAGAAAAATTTCTTTCCGTAGAAAATGAGTTTGAATTAAAAGATGGCTTGCTATTAAAATATTATTTCATCCTTAAAGATTTAGGTCTAAGCGATGAAAAAGCATTTGGATTGGATAAAAGCGATGTAGTTGTAGAAAATATTCCATTGGTATATCATCCTATAAGTATGTTAGATTTTAAAAGAGAAAAAATATAAATGTAATTTAATATGATAAAAAATATTTTAGTAATTCTATTAGCTATTATTTCTATAAATGGATCAGCACAGGATAGTTCTGTTAATAGAGTTCCTTTTGATGGGATGGATTTAACTTGGATAAACGGACAAAATCGTCAAAAGAATTTTCCGCTTATATTTAATGATAAAAAAACAGGTGAAACAATTTTGAGTGGAGTTGCTTACTTAGATACTTATTTTAACTACGATTTTAGCAATCCTATAGACAATACACATACCAATTCTTCCACTATTGGAAGGCATAATGAGTTTACACTAAATCTTGCTAGTATTGGAATTGAATCAAATTATAAAAATATTATTGGAAGAATTTGGTTGCAAACCGGTAGTATGCTTAATATAATTCAGGAGCAAGATGCAACAGTTGCAAGAGGTAGAAACACAAGCACAAGTAATTTAAAAATGATTAGAGAAGCAGCAGCAGGTTATCATTTTAATAAATTGTATGGAATAAATGTAGAGATGGGAATTTTTATGAGTTACATAGGACTAGAAAGTTATGTAACGCAGGAAAACTGGAATTATCAACGCAGTATGGTTTGTGATTTTACTCCATTTTATTTTTCAGGAGCACGACTTCAAATATTCCCATCAAAAAAATTCAGGACTGAATTGTGGTTATTGAATGGCTGGCAATCATATAATAGTTGGAACAAAATCATAGGTATAGGTAATTCTAATTATTACCGACCAAATGAAAATGTACAATTGGTAGCTAATTTTTATTTGGGTAAGGATAACAGAACAAATACAAATCGTTTTCATCATGATAATAGTATTGTTGCAAGGTATTTTAATAGTAAAAAAGTAAAAGGTATTTCACAAGCAGCATTCAGTTTAAATTCTCATTATGGATTTCAAAGTGGTGACGGTATAAAAGCATCTAATCAATATATGCTGGGTACATCCCTTGCAAATAGGATTTGGTTCAAACAAAATAAAATGGCATTAACTGTTCGAGGTGATGTTGTAACAAATCCAGGAGTATATCTTGCATTTACACCTTCACCTGTTACACCTAACGATTATACAGATGCTTTAGCTGCCGATCCAAAAGAGCAATTAACAATATGGCAAGCAACTACAACTTTCGACATCATGCCAAACGACCATGTAACATTCAGGTTAGAGTATAGTTATCGCAAAAGTAATAAACCTTATTTTGCAGGTAATGGTGGTACTACTTCCCCCGACGGATGGATTAATACTCCAATAAATTCATGGCGACCAGATTTATTGAAAGATGAAAGCAGAATAACTGTAGCACTAAATTTTAGACTGTAAAAACATAGAAATAAATTGCTAATCTGACTTCTCTATCTGAAATAAATTCTCAACTCTACTGTCGAGTTCTTTTGCAATTTTTATAGCCAATAACACTGATGGTATATATCTTCCGGACTCTATTGAAATAATTGTTTGGCGCGACACATTAACTAATTCTGCTAGTTGAACTTGTGTATATTCTTTTTTAATTCTTTCATTCTTCAGAATATTTTTCATTTTGCTGTTTTATGCTAATATGAATGATATAGTTAAATCGACTTATGAAGCAAAGCCAGAAAGTAAAAAGTAGAAATACAAAAAACAATAGCATACCTTCTTTATCTGGTTCATGATATAGTAGCATCACTAAAAAACCAACTATAATAACAACCATTTGAACAAAGGCTGCAAATTGCAAACTATCTAACCTGGTTTTTTTTATCATTTCGTCCTCCATCTTTTCATTTGAAAACCCTAAAAAATATATTCCTATAAGAAATGCAAAAAAGGATACAATCGCAATCAAAACATTTATAGGATGTATAATTGGGCTGTTTTCATTTAAAAATAGCAGAAGTATTTTTGATATAAATCCTAATTGCATTGTTAACCAAAGCGATAAACCCAATGGTATCATAAATAGCCCATACCTTTTAAATCTGTGCGGAAGTAAAAAAAGCATAAAATATATTTTATTTGTTTATCAAATGTAAAGTAAACTTAACATACAAAAATGTTAAAATTAAAAATTATCTTATGATTTTATTACTTTAAATACTTATCGAACCAATCTACAAATTGTTTCATCTCAGGTTGCATATCATTTGCATTATGTCCAACTCCTTTCTTGATGATAAAATTATTGGGAACGCCAGCTTCTTTTAATTTATCTATAAAAGTTACTGATTGTTGCAAGGGTACTGTTAAATCTGCTGTACCATGTATTATGAAGATGGGCGGATCATCGGAACTAATTGCATAAATTGGTGAAATTGCTTTGGCAATTTTATTTCTTGCACTAGTATCAGTAATAGATTTTAATTCCATTGTAGATTGATCCAATTCCTTAAAATCTAAAGCACCAGATATTTTATTGGTCAATAAAATTGATTTAATATTTACAAATGAAATTCCTGGCCCACCCCAATTCAACACATCTGTTGGTGGAAACAAAACTGTAACTGCCTGTACCCTAGCGGATACCCTGTCTATAGGATCAATTGCTTTGCTATTAATATTTTCATCAGCAGTTGCAACAGCTAAAGAAAGATGTCCGCCTGCAGAACTTCCTTCAATGCCTAAATGATTGGGATCAATTTTAAGCGCAGCTGCATTGTATCGGATATAACGAACTGCTCTTTTGATATCATCAATCTGACTAGGTATAGGATACCTTGGATTTGATCCAATAATTACTAAAAAAACAGTATACCCTCTTTCTCTATACATAGTTGAAGGACGAATAGAATATTCAGCACTCTGAAACGAAGAGTACCATGATCCTGCAATTACCCTAATGATGGCTTTGCCGTTTGATTTAACAGTAGGATTTATTTGCAACATGGTAAGCGCTAGTCCATCTTTTCTGCCATAAATAATTTCTTTGAATGGATAATTACTTGCTGCTCTGTTGAAAATTTTTTCAATTAATGGAACCCATCTTGCGTCGTATTGAATAGATAAAAAATCTTTATTCACTTTTAAAAAATTACCATCACCTTGAGAAACAGAGGGAGATTTTGTTAACCAATTTAATAAATAAAAAGCACTATCTGCAACACTACTTAATGCCCATGAACTTGCTCCTCTCAAAACAGCATCTACATTGACTTCTTTGCCTTGTAATTTGATGCCCTGTGTATAAGCGGATGCTGCTTTTTCATAATTTTTTTCTTTATATAAATCATTGGCTTTTGAAAACCATTCATCTGCTGATTGTGCAACAACTATTTTACCAACTAGTAAAAAAACAATTACCCATCCAATACTTTTTAAAAATTGCATACTTTATAATTAATGATTAATAATCTAACATTCACTCAATCCCAATGGAACTTGAATTGCCAATCCGCCGTCTGCTGTTTCTTTGTATTTACTGTTCATATCCAAAGCAGTATTCCACATCGTAGCTATTACTTTATCTAGACTTACCAAGGCAAAATCGGGTGAACTCTGTAATGCTAATTGGGAGGCTGTTATTGCTTTTATAGCACCCATAGTATTTCTCTCTATACAAGGAATTTGTACCAATCCTCCAATAGGATCACAAGTTAATCCTAAATGATGTTCCATGGCAATTTCTGCAGCCATTAAAACCTGCCTTTGTGTGCCTCCCAAACAGTCTGTCAACGCTGCAGCAGCCATAGCTGAAGAAACGCCAATTTCTGCCTGACAACCTCCCATTGCTGCAGATATAGTTGAACCCTTTTTAAAGATACTTCCAATTTCAGAAGCTGTTAAAAGAAATTGAATGATTTTTTCTTCAGTAGCTTCCTTGCAAAAAGCAAGGTAATACTGAAGCACTGCAGGAATTACACCAGCAGCCCCATTGGTTGGTGCAGTTACTACTCTTCCAAATGAAGCGTTTTCTTCGTTAACAGCTAATGCAAAACAACTTACCCAATCGAGAATATATTGAAAACTGCCTCCTCCATTTTTAATACAATTGATCCATTCCTCATAGTTTGAGTAGGATTGATTATTGATAAGTTTCTTATTCAAATCGAACGCCCTTCTTCTCACTTGCAATCCACCGGGTAATTCTCCCTGTTTATGACATCCTCTGAAAGTACATTCCTTCATGGTTTGCCAAATTTGCAAAACTCCTTTTTTAGTGCCCTCTTCAGATTGCCAAGCAGTTTCGTTTTCTAACACTACTTCATGAATAGCCATTCCTGTTTTCATGCACCAATGCAAGAGATCATCTGCAGTATTTATTGGGAATGGTAAATCTATTGGTTTTTTTCCTCCACCTATTTCCCCTTCTTTTACAACAAATCCTCCGCCAATTGAAAAGAACGTCTCACCCCAATTTTCGCCATTTTTTGTTTCTATTAAAAAAGAAAGTCCGTTCGGATGAAATGGTAATGATTCTTTGAATAAGAATTGAATATTATTTTTTATATCAAATGGTATAATTGTTTCCCCTCCTAGTAACAACTGTTGAGAAGCTTCTATAGCTTTTATTTTAGTCCCAATACTATTTACATCAATCGTTACAGGGTCTTCTCCACACAAACCTAAAATTACTGCAATATCCGTTCCGTGCCCTTTACCAGTTTTAGCCAATGAGCCATATAATAAAATATTAATTGAAGCAATTTGATTGAAGGAAGATTTTGATTGAATAGTTTCAATACAACGCATTGCAGCTCTCCACGGACCAAGTGTATGTGAACTAGAAGGCCCTACCCCTATTTTAAACATATCAAATACCGAAATCGATTCATGTGGCATGTGGTGAAGTTATGAAATATGAATTATGAATTTGGAATTATGAGGTATGAATTATGAGTTATTGAATTTTTAATTTAAGTTTGAATTATGAGACAGTTGCTTTTATTTACAATTTTTGGTTGCTTTTTACAACAAACCAACGCTCAGCGTACAACTAATGCAGCCATGGATAACCCTCTTGAAATAATACTCAATACTTCCCCAGTTTTAAAAGAATTTGTTGACAATAAAGATAGCCTACGAATTCAAATTATTTATACAAAAATTGATCGAAATAAAAGAAATAAGCCAACATTTACAGAATATAATTACAACCATAATAATAACCTTTATTTCTACCCTGCAAGTACCGTAAAAATGCCTATTGCTTTATTGGCTCTAGAAAAATTAAATGAACTAAACATAAAAGGACTTAATAAATCAACTACCATGATTACCGATAGTTCTGCAAAACTGCAAGACTATGTTTATACTCAACCAAATGCTGTTGATAGCAGACCAACCATTGAAAATTATATCAAACAAATATTTTTGGTAAGCGATAATGATGCATTTAATCGTTTGTATGAATTTCTTGGGCAGGAGTATATTCAGAAAAAGTTGACTGAAAAAGGGTATTCAGATGTCATCATTCGTCACCGCTTACAAATTAGTAGAACACCTGAACAAAACGCATTAACCAATGCAGTAAAATTTTATGATACATCTGGTAAGATTGTTTATGAACAACCGATGCAAAAAAGCAATGCAGTTTTTCCTCCTTTAGATGCAAGGTTGGGTAAGGGTTATATGAGTAAAGGTAAATTAGTAAATGAGCCCTTTTCATTCGATGTAAAAAATAGGGTGTATTTGCAAGACCTACATCATATTCTTCAATCGGTTTTATTTCCCGAACAGGTTAAAAAAAATCAACAATTTAATTTAACCAAAGAAGATTATCAATTTGTGCGTAAGTACATGAGCATGTTTCCTGGTGAAAGTAATTCACCTAATTACGAACCTACCAATTATTGGGATGCTTATTGTAAGTTTTTGTATTATGGATCTGAAAAAGGCGCTAAAAATACTTCATTCAGAATTTTTAATAAAGTGGGCGATGCTTATGGTTTTTTAATTGACGTTACTTATGTAGCAGACTTTACAAACAATATTGAATTTATGCTAAGTGCTGTAATTTCTTGTAATCAAGATGGCATTTATAATGATGATCATTATGATTATGAAACTATTGGATACCCATTTATGAAAAACTTAGGACAAGCAGTTTTACAATATGAATTGTCTCGAAAACGTAAGCAAAAGCCTGATTTAACTAATTTTACTTTTATCTATAAGTAAATGGATAAAAACTTAATTGTTTTACTTACTTTACAAACTTGATAAACCTTAAAAACTATATAAACACAAATGGAACTTTCTTCTTTATTGAATCGTTTTAATGAGCCAGAAACTTTAAAAATGGCCAAATTAGGTCGCGAATTACGTGCAAGTGGTGTAGATGTAATTGATTTGAGTTTAGGCGAGCCTGATTTTGATACGCCTCACCATATAAAAGATGCTGCTATCAAAGCTATTAATGACAACTGGAGTCATTACACTCCAGTTGCTGGTTTCATAGATTTAAGAGAAGCCGTTTGTACAAAATTAAAACGCGATAACAACTTAGATTATCTGCCAGAAAATATTATTACTTCAACAGGTGCTAAACAAAGTTTAGCCAATGCTATTTTAGCGTTAGTAGATGAAGATGATGAAGTGGTTATTCCAACCCCTTATTGGGTAACTTATTCTGAATTAGTAAAAATTGCACGCGGTAAAGTAGTAGAAATTAGAACTAGTGTAGAAAATAAATTTAAAGCAACACCTGAACAATTAGAAGCTTCTATTACTCCACGTACCAAAGTATTCATGTTCTCTTCTCCATGCAATCCTTCCGGAGCTGTTTATAGTAAAGACGAATTAGCTAGATTAGTTGAAGTATTTAAGAAATATCCTAATATTATTATTCTTGCGGATGAAATTTATGAGTACATCAATTTCGTTGGAAAACACGAGAGTATTGCTCAGTTCAATGAAATAAAAGATCGTGTAGTATTAATTAACGGTTTGAGTAAAGGATTTGCAATGACTGGCTGGCGTTTGGGCTACACAGCTTCTAATACAACCATTGCAAAAGCCATGGAAAAAATTCAAGGTCAGTTTACAAGTGGGGCAAGTTCTATCACTCAAAAAGCGGCAGTAGCAGCACTTACAGGCGATCTTCGTCCTTCTTTAGCAATGACTGAAGAGTTCACAAGAAGAAGAACCAGAACTTTAGAATTGGTAAAAGCAATACCTGGTTTTAAATGTTTTGAACCCGAAGGTGCATTTTATGTTTTCCCAGATGTAAGTTATTATTATGGAAAAACAAACGGAACAGAAACTATTAAGAATGCCGCAGATTTTAGTATGTATTTATTAAACACTGCGCATGTTTCTTCTGTAATGGGTGATGCATTTGGAGAACCTTACTGCGTTCGATTTTCTTTTGCCAATAGCATGAATAACATAGAACGTGCTTGGAGTAGAATAGCTGATGCGCTTAGTAAGTTGAAATAGCAAGCTGAAAGTTTTGAGTTTATAGAGTTTATGCTGTTATTTGGCGCAATAAACTTTATAAACCCTACAATCCCTAATTCCCCGAACTAACCACTCCCCCTTTTCTGCTATCAACACTAATTGAATATTTAGCTTTCCCCTCAACAATCCATTTTACTGTTACAGTGCCTAGTCCCGGTATATTATTCACTTCTATAACCGAAGGATTACTTTTTTGCTCGGTGCTTAAATTCAAATCATTATTCTCAACCTGCATCCCTGCAACAACTTTTGCTGTAGTAGTAAGCTTAATGTAATCTGGTCGCTCAATTTTATTTTTCACATCCACACTACTATGTGTAGGCATTAAACGGCTGTTGGCAATTACTGCTGTGATTTCTGTAAGACCATCTCCTAAATCTTTTTCATTAACTGAACTCACCGAAAGTTTAGGTGTATGATAGCAATGGTATAAAGAGAAAGCCATATTTCTATGTGCATCTGACTCCAATAAAAACCCAGGATGTGCTCTTCCAAAATTCTTTTTAAATCCTCCAATTTCTATCTTACCATATTGTGGATGATCGTATTCTTTCCATGGAACAAATGCATCTTGAAATAATAAATATCGATCAAAATTATAAGAACTGTTATCAAATGGATCGCGGGTAGATTCTTTCATAAACATTAAATAAGGAGTCCATAATTCATTGGAATAAGTATATACCCCTCTGCCTGCATAAAACCAATCAAGCTCTCCACCATATGCTGAATATAAATCTTTATAAACAATCAAATATTTATACCCAGGCATTAACTCTTCACCCTTTTTAGCAATAGCATCATATACCGCTATATCCTGAGCATTATATGTGCTTATGTCTTCAGGGCCAGCCCCACCAGGGCCTCTTAAAATCATTCCTCCTGCATTGTGAAATGATTGTGCTGCAGCTATATTCGGGTGTTTCATTACAAATTCCATTACTGCTCTATTTTCTGGAATGGAGAATGGATATTTATAAGCGCCATTTTGAATATAATTCGGTTGCCATCCCCAGCCCCAATCTCTATTTGGATCATATTCAAAAGCATAACCGTCTTCATTTACTTTTCCATCACCATCATTATCTATTCCTTCTGCACCTAATAATTCATAGTCGCCCGTTTCATCAGGACCAACCTGAACCATATTTCTTGCATCTTTAGGATCTATTTTCCATCTGCCAGTAATACTTTTTCTACGCATTAAAGTAATATGCCCATCACCATCTAAATCATCATAATTATCTTCATTAATTAATCCATCACCATCATTATCAACTGGCTTAACTCCAGAGCGAGGTGAGCTTGCAGTATTTGGCTTGTGCATATAACTATCTCTTGCATCTGGATTAATAGTGGGAACTATATAAAACACTTTATCCGCTAATAATTCCTGAATAAATTTAGTATCCGCAAATGATTCAGTTAAATACCATGCTGTATACATTGCAAATTCAGCTCCCTGAATTTCATTGGAATGAATATTCCCATCTATGTACATTCCGGGTTTTTTTAACTCATCTCCTTTTTTAAAATCGGTAATGGTTAAGCACCACAAGTCTCTCCCATCATACGATTTCCCAATTGAAGAAAGCTTTGCTAAATCAGGGTAAGCTGCAGCAATTTTTTTACAGACTTCTGAAATACCTGCATGGTCATAATAACGATTCCAAGTAACAGCAACTTTTGGATTTACTGGAGAACCAGATGCTTTAAATACTTGATCGGCATTTTGGGCGTTGAGTATTCCGAAAAAAAATAAACTGGTAAAAATTATTATTGTTAGAATGAATATTTTCATTGTTTGTGTTTTTAATATTAAAGTGATACTTCAATGTTTTTGGTTCCTGCAGTTGGGCATCCTACATCAATAGTAAGTTTACCTTTTCCTTTTATTAACCAACTAAAAGATTGTATGGTAGATGGCTCCATATTATTGAGTAAAATAATTTTCTTTCCTCCTATAATGGTTTGTTTGCCAGATGGATTTACAGCAACTTTAATTTTTTTCACAAAATAATTTCTATCAGCAAATTTGCTATGTGTAGCCAATGCTCCTTTATTAATTACATCTATACTAACTCTTGTAAGCCCATTACTAAGCGATTCCGTTTTTACATTCATTACATCAATCTCTGGTTGAAATGAAGCCATCTTAAGTAAAAACTCTGTATGCTTTTTCGAAATATCGTTGACTAATTTAAACGGTGGATCAATTAATACAAAAGGATCTATTCCTCCTACTTCAACTAATTGATTAGGATAATCGGGATGATTAATTACCTTCCAGTCAGTATAATTATTTACAACTCCTTGTTGAGCAGACCAACGTAAATAATTAGCAGTAGGGTCTTCAACAGTAAATACTTTTTCTTTTTTAGCCGTATCTGGCTTTGCTTTTGGAACCCACCAACCCTGTGTACTAAAACTAAATCTTCCATAATGTTGGTATGCCCATTGCATAAAATCTCCACCTAAAGCAGTTCCTTTTGGAGCATCTTTTATTCCAATTACTTTATTGTATAATTCTGAAACTATTGTAGTTGCTTTATCCTCGTTATTACTTAAATTATTATTACTGCTGAAACTAACAATTGCATACACATTAAATGCATCATATAAAAAATCTAATAGGGCCCTTGTTTCTTTTTCACTTGCAGGATAATCTCCAGCACCCGGGGTAAATGTTTTGTGTTTATAAGTTAGATTTTTATTAAATGCAATACCACCGTCACCATCTTCATTCAGTTGTCCATCTTTATCATTATCGATTCCTTCAGTAAGTAATAAATATTTTCCTTTTTCACCCTTTGAAGGATCTGCTTTTATTAATACTCTTGGATCATCTGGATGCAATTTATATTCACCAATCGGCGACTCCACTCTCATTAAAGTAATTTTTCCATTGGCATCTAAATCATCAAAAGGATCTTCATTTAATCGGCCATCTCTATCATCATCTGTTGCAGTTGCATTTCCATTTCTTTCATATTTTAGTTTAGCAAAATATTGTTCATAAGCATCTGGACTCATATTGGGAAACAAATAATAGGTTGTTTTATTTAACACTGCTTTGATACTATCTGAATTGCTTCCTTTTAATAAATTCTCGGCAAATGCAATAACCAGTTCTGTTCCTAATAAATGACTGCCTTCTACTCCGCCAACAACAGCAATTGCTGGTTTTGATTCAGTTTTCCCAGAACCAATTGTAATCATCCAAACGTCTTTTCCACCATTTGTTTTGCAAAGTGAACTTGCAGAAATCAATTTAGGGTAGGATTTAACAAGCGCATCAATTCTACTTTGTTGGTCATTTAATGTAGAATAATTCTGAGCAAGTATAGTTGTACCCATCCCAGCCAATACAGAAATTAAAAATAGTTTTCTCATGAAACAGTTTTAGGCAATAAATATAAATGAAATACTTAATTTTCCGCATGATTGATCCGGTAAAAGCAGAAATGTTTACCAATAGACTTGCAAAAGTATTTAAGCATAAAAATAAATTGGCAAAACGCCAGGG
>JAYVRC010000459.1:0-3880 GCA_043776615.1 Sphingobacteriia bacterium | reverse complement strand
TTTCATTAATCGGCATTATTTTATTTCGTTTCTCATCATTAGGTGCATGTAATGAAAGTGCTAGTTTAAATTTTACTTCATCATCTCCCAACATTTTTATTTGTTTGGCAACACCTGCTGTAGAAACGGTAATTCTTTTCGGACTCATAAATAATCCATCTTCTGCAGTAATGCGCTCAATGGATTTTAGCACATTATTATAATTCATCAACGGCTCGCCCATTCCCATGAAAACAATATTGGTCAATTTTTTCTCAAAAATTTGTTCGCTTTGTTGATTAATTAATACTACTTGGTCAACTATTTCATCAAAAGTCAAGTTCCGTTTTCTGTCCATATAACCAGTTGCACAAAATTTACAACTTAGGCTACATCCAATTTGAGAAGATACGCATGCTGTTTTTCTTGCTTCAGTTGGTATCAAAACACCCTCAATTGCATGTCCATCAAAAGTTTTGAACCTGGTTTTTACTGTTCCATCACTACTATTTTGTGTAGCATCTATTTTTAAGGCAGGTAATGTGAAATCGGTAGAAAGTTTTAACCTTAAATCTTTGCTCAGATTGCTCATGGCATCAAAACTATGTGCATGTTTTTGCCAGATCCATTCTTGTACCTGCTTCAACCTAAATTTCTTCTCGCCAATACTATCAAAGTAAGATTCAAGGTCGTTTTGACTCAAGTGGCGAATATTTGGTAAAGAAGCACTCATCTTGCAAAGATAACCTCAGCAGTCGCTAACACCTATTTATCCTTAAAATTATATCTTGTGTGCTCAAAATTAATGCTTTTGTATGATGAATACTTGTTATGTGATAGACGCAGTGAGAACACCAATAGGAAGGTATGGCGGCAAATTAAGTTCTTTTAGGCCCGATGATTTATTAGCATTTGTAATAAAAGCATTGATGCAAAGAAACCCATCAATTGATCCTTCTGCTATTGAGGATGTGATTGCTGGTGCTGCAAACCAAGCTGGGGAAGATAATAGAAATGTTGCTCGTATGGCAGCTTTATTAGCTGGATTACCAGTTTCTGTGGGAGGTAATACGGTAAACAGATTGTGTGCGAGTGGATTACAAGCAATTATGGACGCTTCCAGAGCAATCATGTGCAATGAAGGATTATTATATATAGCTAGTGGAGTAGAAAGTATGACAAGAGCCCCTTTTATAATGGCAAAGTCGGAGGGTGCGTGGAATAGAAAAGTAGAAACATTTGATTCAACAATTGGGTGGAGATTTATTAATAAACAATTAGCTGCAATGTATCATCCCTATAGCATGGGTGAAACTGCTGAAAATGTGGCAAAGCAATGGAGTATAAGCAGAGAAATGCAAGATGAATTTGCATTTTTATCGCAACAAAAATATGCTACGGCATTAAAAGCAGGTAAGTGGGAAAATGAAATTATTGCTGTAGAAATGATCAACGATCGATTAATTACTTGGTTTAATCAAGATGAACATCCTAGAGAAACTACACTGGAAAAGTTAGCCTCGTTAAAGCCTGCTTTTGCTAAAGAAGGCTCAGTTACAGCAGGCAATTCATCTGGAATAAACGATGGGGCTTCTGCTGTTTTATTGGCGAGTGAAGAAGCAGTAAAGTTATTTAATTTACAGCCAATTGCGCGTATAGTGAGTATGGGTATTGCCGGAGTGGATCCTTCAATAATGGGGGTTGGACCAATTCCCGCTTCGCAAAAAGCATTAAAAAGAGCTGGACTTAAAGTGAGCAACATTAACCTAATTGAACTAAACGAAGCTTTTGCTTCTCAAAGTATTGCTTGTATAAAGGATTTGGAATTAGATCCAATTACCGTAAACGTAAATGGCGGTGCCATTGCTTTGGGCCATCCCCTAGGATGCAGTGGGGCTAGAATTTCTACCAGTTTAGTACATGAAATGAATCGACAAAAAGCAAAATATGGATTAGCTACAATGTGTGTTGGAGTTGGTCAAGGAGCTGCAATTATTTATGAGGGAGTTTAATTTTTGGTAAAATCTGTTATTTTATTGTTTAGTCGCTCTAATTCTTTGTATTTTTCAAATCCAAATAAAAAAATTTATGAAAAAGTTGATGTTGTTTTCTTTGATGTTAATTGGTTTTTCTTATGCTGTAAGTGCTCAAACCGATACCACACTTGTGCAGTTTGTTGGTAAATATAAATTTGCTGAGGGTAGTGTAATTGCTGAAGCTACAATAACATTAGACAATGGAAACCTTAGCGTTGTTACTTCTTATGGCAGTTCTCCACTGGTTAAACAAGCTGAAGATGTGTTTGCAGTTACTCAGTTTCAGGGTACTGCCGCATTTAAAAGAAATGACGCTAAAAAAGTAATTGGTGTGAATATTAGCGCAATGGGGTACACTTTAGAAGGAACTAAAGAAGAAACCGGGACAATGATATTAACCCAAGTTCCAAAAGGTAAATAATTAAAATTTAAAATAGTTCTTCAAAAATTGCTGACTGGTGAATAGTTTTCTGTTCACCAGTTTTTATGTTTTTAATAGTACAAGTTCCTTCTTCTAATTCTTTAGCACCAATGATAATGATGAACTGAATATTTTTCTTTTCAGCATATTTAAACTGCTTGTCGAATTTCACATTTTCGTGAAATAATTCTGAAGCAATTCCTCGTTCTCTTAGTTTTTGCATTAAACTAAATGCATTTTTGCTCTCTGCTTCTCCCAAATTAAAGAATAAAACTTTTGTTCCTTTTTGGGCTTCATCCGGAAATAATTGTAATTCTTCTAGCACATCATAAATCCTGTCAACGCCAAAACTAATGCCTACTCCAGGTACATTGGATACACCAAATAATCCAGTTAAATCATCGTATCTTCCACCACCACCAATACTTCCCATTTGGGCACCAATGGCTTTCACTTCAAAAATAATTCCAGTATAATAATTTAACCCCCTTGCAAGGGTAAAGTCAATTATAAGAGATGAATTATGAGATATGAGTTTAGCATAATTCAATATATAGTTTAATTCAATGATACCTTGTTTCCCTTGTTCATTATTACCCAACAAATTGCTTAACTGAACTAATTTCACTTCGTTTGTACCATCAATTAATAAATATTTTTCAATAATGTTTATTTGATCATTGAATAATCCTTTGTTCAATAATTCTTCTTTAACTTTTTCCAAACCAATTTTATCGAGCTTATCAATTGCAACAGTTATATTGGTCATTTGATCAATTCCACCAGCTATTTCAGCCAAAGCTGCTAATATTTTTCTACTATTAATACTTATTTGAACTGGTAAATTTAATCGCTCAAAAACTGTTGTATAAATGGAGGTTAACTCAACTTCATTTAATAAACTATTACTCCCAACAACATCTGCATCGCATTGGTAGAACTCACGATATCTGCCTTTCTGGGGCCTATCTGCGCGCCAAACTGGTTGTATTTGAAAACGCTTAAATGGTAGTGTTAGAGATCCATAATTCATAGCTACATATCTTGCAAAAGGTATAGTGAGGTCGTATCGCAATGCTCTTTCAGTAATTCCTTTATTGTTTTTTCCTTCTACAATTTTATTGAAATCTACAATAGCTTGGTCCTTTTTTAATGGATTATCCAAACCATTATTCAATATTTTAAAAATCAGTTTATCTCCTTCATCCCCATATTTACCCATTAAGGTTTCGAGATTTTCCATTGCTGGGGTTTCTAATGGTTGAAAACCATAAAGCTCAAATACAGTGCGGATCGTATTAAATATAAAGTTGCGTTTATTTACTACAACAGCATTAAAATCTCTGGTTCCTTGTGGTATTGATGGTTTACTCATTAAAGCAAAAGTATTGAATGTTTGTACAATAGTTTATTAGCTAACAGGTATTAGTTTTAAGATATCTTA
>JAYVRC010000458.1:0-3916 GCA_043776615.1 Sphingobacteriia bacterium | reverse complement strand
CTTTTACTTCATGCAAATAAATAGTTGCACCAGGTAAAGGATTGCCAGTAGAAGCGTCAATTACTTTTCCAGTTAAAATGGCTTTGTCTAATTTTTCTACATTGGCTTTTGAAAAAATAGAAGATAATAAGAGGAGAAAAAAGACAAATATTGTCTTTCCGAGGTTGTTGTTAATTGCTACCATGTTGCAAATATATGCAAATGGGGAAATATTTACATCATTGTTGCAAAAAAAATATTGATTATCGCACTTTAATCATTGAACGAACTTGCTGCACTGCCATATTTTGAAGCCTTGCATAGTAAACGCCATTAGGCAAATTTCCACCGCTGAAGCTAACAGTATATGTTCCGGCAGGGTAATCTTTGTCGGTTAAATTAGTAATTACTCTTCCAGAAGTATCAAGTATTTGTACCAGAGTATGACCACCATTGGTTTTAAAAGTAATAATCGTATTAGTTGTGAATGGATTGGGGTAATTGCTAATTAAACTTTCGCCCGAAAGGTTTACCGCTTTCTTACAGCCCGCAGCATTTACCAATGGAAGATTTTGGAAATTTTTCAACATCACTTGTTGTAAATCACTATCATTTACACAAAGCCAATTTGATAATATGGTTGAATAAATACTTCTAAAATCATACTGGAAAGGCACATTATCATTTACACTTACCGAAGCTCCAAAATTGGGTGTATCACCTGTTACACCTGCAAGTACATTTTTTCCAAATACAAAACTTGGGGCTGCTGCACCATGATCGGTTCCTGTGCTAGCATTACTTTTAATTCTTCTTCCAAACTCAGAAAATGTCATACCAATTACTCTTTCTTCAATTCCTAAAAACTTAAGATCGTCCTGAAATGCTTTAATTGCATTGCTTACATTGCCCAATAAATTTGCATGAGATCCAATGGTTGTATCTGTACTATTTACTTGAGCAGAATGTGTATCAAACCCACCATAGTTAACCATATACACCCTGGTTTGCAACCCACCTTTTATTAAGCGGGCAACAATTTTTAGTTGATCTGCCAAACTATTTCCTGTAGGATATGTAGCTTGAGTTGTAACCTTTCCTGAAGCATCTTTTATTGTAGTAGCATATTGCTGTGTTTGTTGAGAAATTTGCCTTACAAAAGTCAGCTCCTTACCTGCTGGTGTATTTGGTGCAGGATCTTGTACTCCATTTATTAAATTATAAAAAGTAGATGGATTACTAATACTCATTGCCATATTAACAGAAGGACCTTGAAAAGTAAGCGAAGTTGCCGATCCAATTTGAATGGCCAATGGATCTTTCATTGATGTATTCGGATAACCGTTCGGGAAATTAGGGTACTCATAATTTAAGTACCTTCCGGCCCAGCCACTGTTTACAACGTTATTGCTATCACTAGCACTCATCCAAATATCAGTTGCTCTAAAATGAGAAAAACTTGGCTGAGGATAACCTACTGAATGAATCACATTCAGCTTTCCTTCATTATACATTGTTTGCAATCCTGTCATAGCAGGATGCAATCCAGTTTTTGTAATTCCATTTAATTTAAGCACTTTATTTTCTGGAATATAAATATTGGATCTTGCTGCAACGTAATTGCCAAAATTTTCTAATGGAATCACCATATTCAATCCATCATTTCCACCATTTAGTTGAATGATTACTACAATATGGTCTGTTTCTGTAACAGGTAATAAAAGAGATTGAGCAAAAGCAGCGTCAGCACCAAAAGCTTTAAACGAAAATCCACCAACCAATGACGGCAACGCAATGCCCACTGGAACGGTGTTTCGCAAAAAATCTCTCCTTTTCATATATAATTATTTATGAAAGCTGGTATTCAGCTAGGTTCATCAAGTATTTTATTAAATCCCTTATTTTATTTCTAACGGAAGTAGCGTTGGATGTATTAGTTGGTGTAGAAATAAATAAATCCCAAGCTTCCGTCCAATAAAAATCAGTGGACTGACCAGATAGTAAAATATCTCTTTTTAATTGCGTTTTAGAAGCTGCGGATAAATCAATTCGATAAATAGCAGTAATTAAATCATTAATTAAAATATTGGGATCTCTCGGATTTGAAAGCGTTTTAGCATATTCTGCTCCATCTATAATTATTTTTTTACCATTAAAAGTATACCCGTTTACAACCATTGTATCTGTAAACTGGTTTCTTTTAGGTAGCGTATCGCTATTAATCCAAATTTGATAAAACTGCGGTTCCTGATAATATGATTTCCATCCACTTACATCTGGAGGATCACCAATACTCTGTTGCATATTGTTGGTCCAGCTTACTAAATAATTGTAAAAACCATAATTGGTTGCATAATCAGAAGATGGTTGAAATGCAACATTAAATTCTCTGCACAATCCAACTACTAAATCAACAGGACTTTTTATTTGACATCCTTTCGAAAGTGAATCAAAGAAGTGTTCACTTTTTAGTAATGCATCAAGTACAGGTTTTATTTCATAATTACTTGCTCGAAGCAGGTTGGCTAATGGAGTTATTACATTGGTTTCTACACTAGCATCAATATCGTAATAAACAAACCATCGATACAATCTCCTACAAATATATTTTGCTACTTCTTGCGTAGCAAAAATCATGTTCAACATTGCATCAATTTCTACCTCACCTCCAGTAGCACCAGTTTTACCTTGTATAACAGTGTTACTATAAAAAGAAGAAAACGTTTTATTGGTAATATCATGTCGGCTTTCAGTATAGTATGAACTATTGGTAGTTGCATTATTTCTCCATCCTGTTAAAACCTTTGCTGCTGCTTTAACATCGGCTTCTGTATACTGTGAACCTGGGCCTTTGCCACAACAAAATAATTCTTGAATTTCTCTTCCATAATTTTCATCAGGAGCAGTTGCAGTATTGACTTGTCCATTTAAGTAAACCAACATTGCAGGGTCTAATGTAACTGCTTTTGTTAGCGTTTTAAAATTACCGAGTGCGGAACTTCGTAATAGGTCATGGTGTTTATATACATATCCAGAATTACCAATATCATTGGTTTCTGAAGCAAAATGATTGTGCCAAAAAAAAGTCATTTTTTCTCTAATACTTCTATCTTGATTAATCATCACTCCCATCCACCATTTCTTAAATGAAGATCTTCTTAAACTTGCTATAGTTCCATCTGTATTATAATCGTTTACCCATGTTGTGCCTATTAAAATATTATTGTCTGGCACTAATGCAGTTCCTACTCCATAATCTTTTAAAGGAGGACTTGGCATTGGTGCTGTAGGATTTAATAATTCGTCTACAGTTTGATTGAGGGTTTTGTTTTTGAAATAATTAATATCTGCTTTTGCAACGCCAAACATTGTTCTTTTGAGCAAATGGGTAAGTTCTTGCTCGGTAAATGCACCGGTAAAAGGAGTCAAGCCAGTTGCAGGTGGAGCCATCAACACCATTTTATTAGCGTTGGGCTTTTTTGTCGACTTGGCTGAAAGGAATGACCTCCTGTTCATAAAATAATAATTAACATTTCATTATACAGATACTAAAATAACCGAAAATGTGTACAATGGGTCTAAATTATTATTAAGATTATTTATTTGAAGGATTTTTTAATCTAAGTAACCGCTTAAAAAAGCATAAAAATGCAGCGTTTAGGAAAGATATATGTCTTATATTTAGGGTAAATTATTTCCCTCTCATGACAGAACAAGCCATACTAGTAGGCTGTTTACAAAATGATGCATCTGCGCAGCGCGAACTGTTCAACCGATACAGTCCCAAAATGCTGAGTGTTTGTTATCGTTTTAGTCAAAGCAGAGAAGATGCAGAAGATATGCTGCAAGAGGGTTTTATAAAAATTTTTACCCAAATACATACTTTCGAAAACAGGGGTGCTTTTGAAGGATGGATCAGAAGAATCATTGTTCACAC
>JAYVRC010000457.1:0-3921 GCA_043776615.1 Sphingobacteriia bacterium | reverse complement strand
AAGGATGTATTTATAATGTACAACCTTTTGGCGATAATCGTTTCGTGATGGTTATTACAGGAAAAGACCAGGAAGGTTACAAAAAAGCCATCAATACTTTAACCAATTACAAAATACTCAATGCCAGTTTCTCTTATAAAATGGTGGTAGAAAATGGTCCTCCCAATTTATTTAAAACCAATCCTTTACCGGTTGTTTTTTCACTTGAAGATTTAGGAGCATCTCCAAAATTGATGGAAGGTGTTGGATCTCTTAAAACCAATTATGCGTTTTCTTTAGCCGATTACAATGCAATACCAAAGAAGTTAACATTTCACTTAGAATCGATGCTTACCTTATTAAAAGAGGAAGACAGAGGCTATGTGAATGTTTATCTGAACGATAACTTGGTTTTTAGTTCCGATTTACACGATCGAACTAGTTTTGTTGGTGATATTGAATTAAAACCATATCTATTAACGAAGAATAATTCATTGGTTGTAGAATACCGGTTTCATCCATCAGGAAGTATTTGCAAAACCGGATTTACCAATTATTATGCTTTTATCGATCCTAAAACCTCCAATTTGGTATTTTCTGGTGAGAAGCAAAATGAATTCTATAACTTTTTTAACTACCCTGGAGAATTTAGAAAAAAGGAATTGAAATTCATTGTATCTCCCTCAATAATGCCACATTTGGCTTCTTCAATGGGAGAATTGATTTATCAATTAAATACCACAACAATTCAACAAAATTTCATCAGTATTCCAGAAATGATGACCACCGAAAAGGCAACAACTGGAGATTTAAAAGATTGTAATGCAATATTATTAATTCAACGAAACGATCCATTTGTAAAGAATTTTACAAGTGATATGCCTATCCAGTTCTCTAGAGACTTTCAGCTATATAAAAATATGAGTGGAGCAACAACATTTTCTATTAATGATTTCTCTAATAGTGGAATTGCTCAGATTTTTCGTTATCAGTCCTCAACAGTTTTAATGATCACTTCATTACAGGATACGGTAGTTAGTGATGCATTTGAAGGAGTTATTAAAAGTTTTGGTTCACAATACTCAGCAATTGAAAGTAATGTTTGTATAGCTAGTAGTAAAGGAAGAAGTAATTTCTTTTTTAAAGTTCCTGAAAACTCTAGTATAGTTACTTATAGAGGTGATAAAAATTACTTAGCATTATTTTGGAATAATTATCGATTCTTCATTTTAATAGCTGCGGTATTATTATTAGTAGGAGTGTTCTTATTTGTAAGGAAGCGTGTTAAAAAATCTCAAGAAAACTTTTAACCGTTTCTAAAATTAAACCTTACTATGCCTGTTTGTGCCTTGGATAATATGATTAATGTGGGTTTGTTTACAACTGGCAAACTAAACCAGATTGAACAAATTGCAAATGAATTCGGGTACATCAACATCAAAACTGCATTAAACTTTGGGTTCCTAACAAGAAAGGAATATGTGACTTTTTTAGATAGAGCGGGATATCCGTTAATAGATATTAGAAACGAAAATATTGACGAAACCTTTGTAACTCAATGCGATTTATTGCATTTAAATTCATTTCTCTATTTGCCAGTACGAAATGATGGAAATGGATATTTAATTGTAGCTGCTGCTGACCCATTAGATGAAAAACTTCAAGGATATCTTGAAGTGAAGTTCGATACCAAAGTTAAAATGGTTGCTGCTTCTGATCTTGATATCACTTGGAAAATACATATACTTCGTGGAGAGTATTATGTAAAAGAAGCTGTATTTAGTTTAATGCGCAAAGACCCAAATAGTTCAGGCATTATTACTTTTACAGATGCTCAATTAGGATTTATTTTTACTTTTTTCTTGGCTGCATTTGTCATGCTTTCACTGTTTTTTGTAAATGCTTTTATTTTTTTTAATCTTTTCTTTAGTTTCTTTTTCTTATTTGCAATAGTATTTAAACTTTATATAGCTCTGCAAGGATCTCGGTATGAATTGCATGAAGCTGTAACTAAAGACGAAGTTAAGGCTGTTGAGAACAGTAGTTTACCAGTGTATACCATTTTATTGCCTGTATACAAAGAAGATAAACTGATTCGCAAACTCATTTGGAATTTAAGAAGCCTAGATTACCCGAGAGGAAAACTAGACGTAAAATTATTGATAGAAGAAGATGATGACAAAACTTTGAATGCAGTTCGAAATTTGGATTTTCCGGCAAACTTCGAAACAATTGTTGTTCCATACCATCTCCCAAAAACAAAACCCAAAGCATGTAATTATGGGTTGTTTTTTTGTAAAGGGAAATACCTTACAATTTATGATGCCGAGGATGTTCCAGATTCGGATCAATTAAAAAAAGTAGTTTGTTTATTTAGAAAACTACCTAAAGATTATATTGTATTGCAAGGCGCATTAAACTATTTTAATAAGAATGAGAACCTGCTCACTCGTATGTTTACATTAGAGTACTCTTATTGGTTCGACTATATGTTACCTGGATTACAGTCATTGGATGTGCCTATTCCTTTGGGAGGAACATCCAATCATTTTAAGTTAGATAAGCTACTTGAATTGGGCGGATGGGATCCTTTTAATGTAACGGAAGATGCAGATTTGGGGGTAAGGGTTTTTGAAAAAAGATATAAAGTTGGGGTTGTTAACAGTACCACATTTGAAGAGGCCAATAATGAGTTTTTTAATTGGATCCGACAACGTTCTAGATGGATTAAAGGGTATATGCAAACAACTCTGGTGCATATGAGAAATCCTGTCCGTTTGGTGCAAAAAATTGGATGGAGAGGATTCTTTGGATTTAACTTCTTTGTAAGCTTAACGCCTATTACATTTTTAATTTATCCGGTTTTGTTATCCTTTTTTTTAATTTATTTAATTTTCGATTTAAAAAATGTTCGAGTACTGTTTCCAGACTGGATTTTGTATGTATCTATTTTTAACTTTGTAGCAGGTAATGCGTTAATGATTTATATTAATATGCTGGCAGTTTTTAAACGCCGGTACTATGAATTAATTCTTTTTGCATTATTTAATCCTATCTATTGGATAATGCATTCAATTTCTGCTTATAAAGGATTATGGCAACTTATATACAACCCATTTTTTTGGGAAAAAACAAATCATGGGTTAACTAAAGTTTCACATTCTGCTTCTGTTTCTGCAGCAAACACAACCAATGTTTAATGAAACGGCAAAATGAATATATATTGATATGTACGCTTTTAATGGTGTTGTATTATATTTTACTTTCTTGGATATTTCATAGAAATGGATTTGAGCATTCTGAGAGTTTATTTTATTCGGAGAAATTAAAGATTCTATTTGAATTTAAAGAAAACACATTAACTACTATTGGTACAACTTTTCCAACTACTGTTTTTCTTTCTACTGTTTTATTGTCGCCTTTTGGTTATCTATTTGCACCTATAGCATCGTCTATTATTTTCATGTCGATCTTTTTATATTTTGTTTTAACGGATATAAGAGAGTCGCAACTCCCTTTTTTCCCTTTATTAATTGCTATTATTTTGCTCTTCGCAATTCATCCACAGTTTGTATTCGCAGCTATTAGCGGGAGAAATATTGGAGCCATTATGTTTTTTCTTTACATGTTATTTAGAAGCTTATTTCATTATTATAAAACGCAAACAACTTATTATCTTTCATTGGCAAGTGTATTTCTAACTTGTTTGATTTTTACTGAAATTAATTTCATTTGGTTATTGTTGTCATTTTTTCCTTTCATATTTCTTGTATCTATTGATGGTATTAAAGTATCGAAAGATGAGCCAGCAATTTATCAATATTATCAGGCACTAAATATTCGTTCTTTAAGAAGAAAGTTAGCCAACAGAACGGTTTCATTGTATTTGATTTTGTTTTTATTGCCCCTTTCTGCTGCTTATTTATTTAGGTTATTGAATGC
>JAYVRC010000456.1:0-3923 GCA_043776615.1 Sphingobacteriia bacterium | reverse complement strand
TAATCCGAATTAGTGTTGGACTTGAGCATAGAGATGATATTTTAGCAGATATTCTTCAAGCCCTTGGTTGATTTGAACCAATAATCAATTATATTCGGGATGCTAAAATTGTAACCATATGAAATTATCAACCGGTATTTTTCTTGCGATCATGATGTTTCTTCAATATTATATATGGGGTGCATGGTATGTTACCATGGGGCCTTATATGGATATTGCTTTTGCTGGTCAAAATGTAGATGTTGCCAAAGGCGCAGTTTATGGAGCAGGAGCAATTGCAACAATTATTTCTCCTTTTTTTGTTGGAATGATTGCCGACAGGTATTTTGCCGCTCAGAGAATCATGGGTGTATTGCACATACTGGGCGCATGTTTGCTTTTTTATGCAACACAAATGACCCTAACATCAGGGTTCTATTGGGTAATTTTAGTTTACTCTCTTCTCTATATGCCAACTATTGCACTAAGCAATAGTGTTGCATTTGCCCAAATGTCTGATCCAGGAAAACAATTCCCGTGGATTAGGGTTTTCGGTACACTCGGTTGGATTGTAGCTGGACTAGTTATTTCTCAGCTAAAAATTACTGATAAACCAATGACTTTCGAAATTGCAGCTGGTTGCTCTGCACTACTAGGATTGTTTAGTTTCTTTTTACCAAATACTCCACCCAAATCAGATTCAAACTCTAGTTCAATTGGTGCAATTTTTGGTGCAGATGCATTCGTGTTATTTAAAAGTAGGGCTTACACCATTTTCTTTGTAGCTGCTATATTAATTTGCATTCCACTTTCGTTCTACTATGGATTTGCTGGATCATACTTAAAAGAATTCTTTGGTGAAGCTACACCAGGAAAAATGGCAATGGGACAAATGTCTGAAGCGATATTCATTATTGCTATCCCTTTTTTATTTTATAGAATAGGCGTAAAAAATATGCTAATTTTTGGAATGGCCGCTTGGGTATTAAGATATATTTGTTTTGCTTATGGAAACGGAGAATCGAATTTATGGATGCTCTATGCTGGAATTATTTTACATGGCATTTGTTATGATTTCTTTTTCGTAACTGGCTATATGTATACTGAGAAAAAAGCTGGTGAAAAAATTAAAAACGCGGCACAGAGCTTATTTACTTTTGCAACTTATGGCGTAGGAATGTTTATAGGAACCAATTACAGCGGTTTTGTTTCGAACAAATACTCAACTAAATCTATTGATGCTATTACACAAATAGAATCAGTAACTCATATTTGGGAAACAATATGGTTGTACCCTGCAGTAATTGCTGGAATTGTTTTACTGGCTTTTATTGTTTTCTTTAATGAAAAAAAAGTCGCAACCGCATAACTCTTAATTCATAACTCTTAATTCATAACTCCCTATGCAACGTATTTCCATGTTAGGTTCTGGATTTATTGGTCGATTCTATGCCGACTCCATTCAAGGGTATAGAAGTAAAGATAAAATTGTAAGCATTTATTCTCGTAGAGAAGAAAGCGCAACTAAGTTTGCTTCAGATTATGATTGTACTCATTGGACTACCAATATGGAAGAATCAATTGCAAGAGCAGATGTTGATATTGTTTGTATCGCACTTCCAAACAATTTACACGAAGAAGCAGTAATGCTTTGCTGCAAGCACAAAAAAGCAGTGATGACCACCAAGCCTTTAGGAAGAAATGCTACTGAAGCAAAACGCATGTTAGAAGCTGTAGAAACTGCAGGAATTTTTAATGGCTATTTAGAAGACCTTGTTTACACGCCAAAATTTATTAAAGCCAATGAAAGCGTAAAGAATGGAGCATTGGGTAGAATTCTATGGGCTAAATCGAGAGAAACACATCCTGGTCCGCATAGCGATTGGTTTTGGGATATTGAGCAAGCTGGTGGTGGATGTATTTTAGACCTCGGATGCCATTGTGTAGAAATTACTAGAAGCTATATAGGCAAAGATATTAAGCCAATTGAAGTAATGTGTTGGGCAGATACACAGGTGAAACCAATAGACGCCGAAGACCATGCTATAGGTTTGGTTAAATATGAAAACGGAGCAATTGGTCAGTTTGAAGTTAGTTGGACTTTCCGCGGCGGTCTTGATTTGCGTGATGAAGTTATGGGAACTGAGGGCACAATTTGGATCAACAGTTTTTTAAGAACAGGGTTTGATATGTTCACTACAGGCAAAGGAGCAGATTATGTAGCAGAAAAGGCTGAAAGTAATACTGGATGGCTATTTCCGGTTGGAGATGAATTGAATGAATTAGGCTATAACCACATGTTCATGGATATGTTTAATGCTATTGAAAAAGGCGAATCACCTAAAGAAACATTTTATGATGGCTATGTAGTAAATGCCATTTTAGATGCTGCATACAAATCTGCTAAAACAAAGTTGTGGGAGCCAGTTAATCTAGAAATCTGGAGAGGAAAAACAGGACTATCAAAAGAAAGTCACTTAATTGAATACGATGCAGATCATTATTTAGTGAAAGAAGAAATGACCCATTACGGTGCAAAAAAATTAATTCTTAAAAATAAATCAACAGGAAAAATAGCTGAACAAATTATAAATTAGTTGCCGATTTTTTCTTTTACCCACTTAAGGGCTATACTTAACTGCTCATCTCTAGTTAGATTAGTATTGTCCAAAATCACTGAATCTATTGCTTTTCTCAATGGACTAAATTCACGGTTACTGTCTATATAATCACGCATTTCTAAATTGTCTTTCACTTCCTCAATAGTGATATTGGGATTTTTGGCATATAATTCTTTAAATCTTCTTTCAACTCTTACTGCAGGATCTGCTGTAACAAATATTTTTAATTCTGCATTGGGAAATACAGTAGTTCCAATATCTCTTCCATCCATTACAATTCCTTTTCTCTCACCTAATTTTTGTTGCTGAGTTACACCAAATTCGCGAACAAATTGATTGGCAGCAACTTCACTCACGTGCTCACTTACTAGCATATCCCTAATGAGTGCTTCTACATTTTCATCATTCAATAATATATCACTAGTGCCAGTAATATCATTATAGTCAAAATCTAAATTAATTTCTTCGATTGCGTTTTTAACAGACTCATTATCATTCCAATTGATATGATTGCGCAAAAAATACAATGTAATAGCTCGATACATTGCGCCACTATCTATAAAAACATAATTCAACTCACGTGCCAATTGTTTTGCCAATGTGCTTTTGCCACAAGAAGAATAGCCATCTAATGTAACAATGATTTTTTGCATACCGATTAATATAGCTGCAAATGTAAACAAAAAGCCACCCCCGTTGAGGGATGGCTTAATTTCATTGAGTTATATTTTAAGAAGGTAATACTACAGTATCAATAACGTGGATCACTCCATTACTTTGATATACATTAGCTATAGTTACTTTTGACATTCTACCCTTTTCATCGGTAAGAATCAATTTTTTACCTTTCATAGTTGCTTTTAATACACCACCAGCTACAGTTTTTAACATTGCAGTACCATTATTGTCTTTTATCATTTTTGCGATAGAAGCTGCATCAAACTTTCCTGCAATTACATGATAAGTTAAGATTTTGGTTAACGTTGCTTTGTTTTCTGGTTTCACCAAAGATTCTACAGTACCTGCAGGTAATTTGGCAAATGCTGCATTTGTAGGAGCAAATACTGTGAATGGACCAGCTGATTGTAAAGTTTCTACCAAACCAGCCGCTTTTACCGCTGCTACCAATGTTGTATGGTCTGCCGAGTTAACTGCATTTTGTACAATGTTTTTTGAAGGATACATTGCTGCTCCACCAACTTCAACTGTTTTTTCTAATTTTTGTGCAAAAGTGCCGCCCATTACTAAAGCTGACATTAAAATAAGTGCAATTTTTTTCATAACCTGTTTTTAAAAATTTATTGTTTAATTTTTTGTTTACAG
>JAYVRC010000455.1:0-3930 GCA_043776615.1 Sphingobacteriia bacterium | reverse complement strand
CCACCTGCAATTGTAGTTGCTATACCCTGCTGGTTTTGCCCCATTCCTGATATAGGTAAGCCACCATCATCTTCTCTATTTCCACCAATCCTAATATTTACTCCACCTCCGCTTCTCATGCCCCTTGCCAATTCGCCAGAAAAATTCAATGCATCATTTAAAGAAAATCCTTGCCGATTTGTATTGTTTCCCATTCCAATAAACGAAACTTGCTTATCACCTTTAAATTTATTCATATTGGCTTGAGCATCATATCTTTCCTTAGTTCCACCGCCTGCTGTTAATCTACCAAAAGTTGCATTATCACGATCTTTTTTTAATTTTAAATTAATTGCTTTTTCCGATTGTCCATCTTCAATTCCAGTAAATTCTGATCGATCACTTTTTTTATCATACACTTGAACTTTGTCTATTGCATCTGCGTCTATATTTTTAGTAGCAATTTTAGGATCACCCGTAAAAAATTCTTTTCCATTAACTAAAAATCGATTTACTTTTTGTCCATTTACTTTTACAGTACCATCCTTATCAACTGTTACACCTGGTAGCTTTTTCAAAAGATCTTCTACTACTGCGTTGGGCTGGGTTTTAAAATTTTCGGCATTAAACTCAATCGTATCATTATTAATTGTTACTGGAGGCCTTCTTGCAGTAACGGTAACATTCCCTGAATTCAACAAATCAGTCAGTATAACATTACCCAATGCTAGCTGTTCGCCTGCAGATAGTTTTATTGATGTCCAGACAGGGTTATATCCAACATAAGAAAATGTAATCAAATAGTTTCCCTTTACGAGTGAACTCAATTTAAATTTCCCGGATGAATCAGCTCTAGCAAAACTTACTAAAGTTGAATCTCTCTCATGAATTATGGAAACTGTTGAATAAGCAAGCCCCTTTTTTGAAATAGAGTCAAAGACAGTTCCAGAAACTGTTGCATTGGATTGTTGTGCATTGATATACAAATGCACAAATAAAAAAACAATAAAAAAACCGAATACCTTCATACTTCAAATTTAAGTACTAAAGTAATCGGCTTTTTTAATTAAATGAGTTAACCAACTTGGTTAAAAGGTTAATCAAAGTTAATTTTCAATTCCTAATAATTCTACTTCAAATATTAATAATGAACCAGGCACAATTATATCTCCTTTTTGTTGGTCGCCATAAGCCAAATCAGAAGGGATAAAAAACTTATACTTACTACCAACCGTCATTAATTGAAGTCCCTCTTGCCAGCCACGAATAACATTTGCTAAAGGAAAGCTTATTGGTTGTCCACGATCTACAGAACTATCAAAAACTTGACCACTAATTACTGTTCCGTGATAATGGCATTTTACCGTACTAGTTATTTTAGGTTTTAGGGTATCGGTTCCTGCTTTTAAAATTTGATATTGCATACCACTAGGTAATGTAATAACTCCTGGCTTCTTACTATTCACTAGTAAAAATTCTTGTCCAGCTTTTATTGCAACGGCAGATTTTTTTGAACTATTCGATTTTTGGTAATTACCAATACAAATATCAAGAGACTCTTCTGCTATTATTGGTTTTTTCAGTTGAAATGCATCTTGCATACCTTTCTGAAATACTACCAAATTAAGGGGGTCAAGACCTTGAGATTTTAGGTTTTGCGCTATTCGCATACCCAATGCATAACTAGCACTGTCTAGTCCATTTTTAAATGAGTTAACAGCTAGAGTAGTTGGTTTTAGAGCGGGTTTAGCTGAAGACTTTATTGTTTTTGTTTGAGCAGTTAGAACTAAACTCGATGTTCCAAAAAAAATTGTAAATAGTACTTGTTTCATTGTTTTTAATATAAGGTGCAATATTACTGCAAAAGTGCTGCTATTGCATTGTTGGGTTTAATAAATTCAAATTTTGCTACAATTTGATTCATCATATCGGCAATTTTATCATTATTAAGGTTCCCGATACTGCCTTCATGTGAATGAGTTACAGAAGTAGAATAAGTAAAATTACCTTTTTCGATTGCCTCACCAATTTGTTGATACGCATCTCTAAATGGAACTCCTTTAAGTACTAGTTTATTTACTTCTTCTACACTAAAAATATGTTTATACTTTTCATCTGATACTATTTCCTTTTTTACTTCAATATTAGAAAGCATTAAATGCACCATTGAAATGCAGTTGTTTAATTCTGTAAATGCAGGAAATATATGCTCTTTTAAAAGTTGTAAATCTCGTTGATAACCAGATGGTAAATTGGTAGTCATTATAGTAATCTCATTAGGTAAAGCTTTTAAACGGTTACAATATGAACGAACTAGTTCAAAAACATCTGGATTTTTCTTGTGGGGCATGATGCTAGATCCTGTTGTTAATTCTGAAGGGAAAGAAACAAAGGCAAAATTCTGGTTTAAATACAAACACATATCCATACTTAATCTTGCTAACGTATCGGCAATATTCGCTAATGAAGTAGCTACAATTCTTTCAGCTTTACCCCTACCCATTTGAGCATAAACAACATTGTAATTCAACTCATCAAATCCCAACAATGTTGTTGTAAGTGTTCTATTAATAGGAAAAGATGATCCATAACCTGCTGCAGATCCTAATGGATTCTTATTCACTACCCTGTAAGCAGCTTCTAATATAATTATATCATCAACCAAGCTTTCAGCAAAAGCACCAAACCACAAGCCAAAAGAAGAAGGCATTGCTAATTGCAAATGTGTGTAACCTGGAACTAAATAGTCTTTATATTTTTCACTTTGAGACTGCAACAAATTAAAAAGTTGAAGCGTATTTTCAAGTAATAATTTAATTTCTGAACGCAGGTATAATTTAATATCAACTAATACCTGATCATTTCTGCTTCTAGCGCTATGTATTTTCTTACCCGCATCTCCTAACTTCTCAGTTAATAAAAACTCAACATAAGAATGTATATCTTCTATTCCATCGGGAATTGAAAAATTGGGGGCAATTGTTTTTTGATAAATTAGTTGTAATTCGCTAACTAGTATTTCAGTTTCAGACTCGCTCAATAAACCAACAGTAGCAAGCATTTTAGCATGTGCTATAGAACCTAAAACGTCGAATGGCGCTAACAATAAATCAAATTCCTTATCTCTACCAACAGTAAACTCTTCTACTAATTTAGATGTGCCCGTATTTGCTTTGCTCCACAATTTCATAGAATATTATTTAATAAATTAATATACAAATCAATTCCTTCTTCTATTTCCTGAAGATAAATAAACTCATCAGCAGTATGACTTCTAGCACTATCGCCGGGTCCAATCTTTAATGTTGGAAATGGCATTAAAGCTTTATCACTGGTAGTTGGACTACCATAATAAGATCGTCCTAATTCAATTCCAGCTTTTACTATTGGATGGTCAAGTGAAATAGAAGTTGATCTTAATCTTGTGCTTCTTGGCATTATTGTTGAAATAATATTTTTTTTAATCACATTAATTATTTCTTCAAAAGAATACAATTCATTAACTCTTACGTCAATGATAAAATTTGCGCTAGCAGGTACAACATTGTGCTGCATATTTTCGGTTTGAAAAGAAGTTACAGTCATTTTTACTTCGCCTAATAATTTACTCACTTTATCAAATCGATAGTTACTAATCCATTTAATATCATTAATTGCTTTATAAATAGCGTTGTCGCCTTCATTTCTTGCAGCATGGCCTGCTATACCCAATGTTGTTGCATCTAACACCATCAATCCTCTTTCTGCAATTGCCATCTCACATAGTGTTGGCTCGCCAACTATACCAAAATCAATAGATGGTAATTGAGGCAATAAAGCTTCTATTCCATTTATGCCTGATATTTCTTCCTCTGCGGTAGCAGTAAAAACAATATTGTATTGTAGATTTTGTTGAGGATAGAAATGTACAAACGTTGCAAGCAACGATACCAAACATCCACCTGCATCGTT
>JAYVRC010000454.1:0-3936 GCA_043776615.1 Sphingobacteriia bacterium | reverse complement strand
AGCTTGTTAAACCTGCTGAAAGATTTGCACCACCTACACCTCCAGTTCTTTCTCAACATCAACATACCAATTTTCCAATTCAACCAGAACCAATAGTTCAAACAAATACGCAAGCGCCTACACCAGCACCTGTACCAGTATATTCTGCTACACCTCCACCGACTCAATCATCTTCTATACCACAAACAAATGGTAAGCTTTCTGAGCCATCATCTGTTGTTCTTTCTGGGGTTACTGAAATAGTGGAAATGGATAGAATGCGAAAACTAATTGCCAATCACATGGTGAATAGTGTACAAACTAGTCCGCATGTTACCAGTTTTGCAGAAGCAGACGTAACTAATATGGTTATGTGGAGAGAAAAAGTGAAGCAAGAATTTGAACAAAGAGAAGGTACTAAACTTACATTTACACCGATGTTTATTGAGTGTGTTGTAAAAGCAATGAAAAACTATCCATTGATTAACTGTTCATTAGATGGAGATAAAATTATCATTAAAAAAGACATTAATATAGGAATGGCAACAGCATTGCCTTCTGGCAATTTAATTGTGCCAGTTATTAAAGGTGCCGATCAATTAAATATTGTAGGATTAAGCAAATCTGTAAATGGATTAGCTGATGCTGCACGTAATGGTCGATTAAAATCAGATGATACTTCTGGTGGTACTTTTACATTAACCAATGTAGGAACTTTCGGAAGTTTAATGGGAACGCCTATAATCAATCAACCTCAAGTTGCTATCTTGGCAGTTGGTGCAATTAAAAAGCGTGCCGTTGTTATTGAATCTGCCACAGGTGATACTATAGGAATCAGACATATGATGTACTTATCATTAAGCTACGATCACCGCATTGTTGATGGAAGCATTGGAGCTAGTTTCTTAACTGCAGTTACTAAAGAATTTGAAAAATGGGATACTAATAAACAGTGGTTTCATTATTTGTAGTTGTTCTTTTTTCATAATCTCTTTTTATTTGGATCGATTAATTCGTAAAAAACGAAAACACCGTAGTTCCATAATTTCGTACAAAAGAAAATCCATCAAATTTTTCATACGCATTTCGAGGAGTATGTTCTAACACAAAAAAACCAGAGGGCGCAATCAATTTTTTATCTACAATAATTTTTGGTAATTCATCAATGGAGCCCAGTGCATATGGTGGACCAGCAAAAATAAAATCGAACTGTTGCTGGCAACTTGTTAAATAAGCAAACACATCCATTTTCAACAATTGATATTGCTCAAAACCTAACATGTCTGCATTTTTTTTTATGAATCCATGCATAATAGGATCTTTCTCTATAATAGTCAAATTCGCTGCTCCTCTCGAAGCTAACTCGTAACTGATACATCCAGTGCCTCCAAATAAATCGAGGGTTGTAATTCCCTCAAAATTCATTCGGTTTTGTAAAATATTAAAAAGCCCTTCTTTTGCAATATCAGTAGTAGGGCGAGTGTGTGGCATATTAGTTGGAGGATTTATTTTCCTCCCACCCCACTTGCCAGAAACAATTCTCATAAAGTGAGTTTATAAAAAGGGGTAAAGTAGTGAAGCGGATACTCTCCTTCCACTTTTTGAAATACACCAACTGGTTGCATATTATCTGTAGAAATATTGGTAAACAAAGCCGATAGTTGATTATACAACGATAATTCTTTATCAATAAATCCACTTACTTCTAAAGCAACTTCAGCGAGTTCAAAACTGAACTGCTGTGAAATTCTCATTAAATAATACAATACGTCTTCATCAGATTGATATCGATAAGATTGAATCAGCTGAAATCGTTCATCTTTCCAAACAGCAACAATAAAATGATTGCTATAAAATTGAATTTTAATGAATGCATGATCAATAATTGGTCTGCGCATAACATCATTCAAAATGGTAGAATACGTGTGAGCCGTTTGGTAAATAATAAAGTGCCTACTTAATAGTTCCGAAATTGCTTTTCTAACCCTATAAGCATTTATGAAAACTTTTGTTGCCAATAGTTTTTCATATTTCACATCATGTCTAGCACTCTCCCCATAAACCAAATTTAAATAATCTTCTGCAGATGTAGCGGTAAGTAGCTTTTCTGGAATAAGCAAAGCCTCTTCATTATTAAAAAAACAAGTAACTTTTTTATAACTAAAATTGAATACCTGTGAAATGGCTTTTATTTCATAGAAAATGTCATTCCAATCATCATTCACACCTTTATCGAGACTAAACAACTCAAAGGCAACAATTTCGCTTGAAATTAAAGATTTAGCAATGCACACAAGTTCATCGTTACCAAATTCTATGATCAATTGATGATCAATATTGTTGGAAAAATCATCAATATAAAATGCCAACTTTTTTCTAGCCATTATTACAAATTACGTACAATAATATATAAAATTATCTTCTATTCAATAATCCATCTTGTTCAGGCCTCAATTTACTACCTTTATATCAAATATGGGCGTTTCTAATTCTCCTTTAAATCTACAAATAGCAACAGGTAACAGACAAATTCTTCAAATTGCTTTACCCATTTCTGCTGCTATTATTGTTCCACAGATCAATTTTATTACCAATAATATTTTTTTAAGTGGATTAGGTCAAAGAGAACTTGGTATTGCTGGAATAACTGGAGTTTATTACCTATTGTTTGCAGTAATTGGGAATGGACTGAACAACGGATTACAAGCACTTATATCCAGACGAGCTGGAGAAAATAAAATAGATGAGATTGGCACTATATTTTGGCATGGAGTAAGAATTGCTTTAGTTATAGCATTAATGGGAATTTTACTTACTTGGTTTGTTGCCCCATCCGTTCTTAAATGGTCTTTACATGATGCAGAAGGCATTAAAATTGCGATTAGTTTTCTTTCTATTAGAATTTTAGGACTTCCAATTTTATATGTATATCAAATGCGCAATGCTTTATTGGTAGGAACCAATCAGAGTAAATACTTAATTCTTGGAACTGCAACTGAAGCTATATTAAATATTGTACTAGATTATGGTTTTATTTATGGTAAATTGGGTATGCCGCGTTTAGGCTTTAATGGAGCAGCTTATGCATCTATCATTGCAGAACTGGCTGGATTATTAGCAGTTTTTGCTGTTATCAAATCAATTGGTATTAGCAAACAATTACAACTCTTTAAAAAAGTTAAATACCAAAAAAAATACACTCAATTAATATTAGTTCAGTCATACCCACTCATTTTGCAACATGCAATAAGCATTATGAGCTGGGAATATTTTTATATTTTAATAGAACATCATGGTGCAAGAGACTTAGCAATATCTAATACCATGAGAAACCTATTTGGTTTTTTTGGATGTTTTACTTGGGCATTTGCAGCAACAACCAATACAATGGTGAGCAATGTAATAGGACAAGGTAAAAAGGAAGAAGTTATTCCTTTAATTAATAGAATTCTTAAATGGAGCTTAGGTTTTGCACTTATTGTTTTTATAATTATCAATATTTCTCCAAGAGCTTTCTTGGGTATTTATGGACAGGGAGAAGATTTTATAGCTGCTGCTATTCCCGTAATACGCGTTGTTTCAGTTGCTATGGTAATGATGTCTGTTGCTGTTGTTTGGGTAAATGCTGTTACTGGAACAGGCAATTCAAAAATGAATTTATATACTGAGTTGGCTACAATTATATTTTATATAATTTATGTATATGTAGTGCTCGAGAAATTTCACTTACCCATCACATGGGGATGGGCAAGTGAATGGCTTTATTGGGGCATAATGTTTGTGCCATCTTACTGGTATATCCAAAGTAATAGATGGAAAAAAATAGCAATCTAGCCTTTTAATTGTGTAACCAGATCAATGTATTGCTGCATTGCATCTTCTTTCGAAAGTCCTTTTAATTTAGCCCATGCTTCATATTTAAATTTGGCAACAAAATCAAACATATTAGCTGGCCCA
>JAYVRC010000453.1:0-3946 GCA_043776615.1 Sphingobacteriia bacterium | reverse complement strand
CCAAGAAATGAGGCTGCATCTTTTATTCTTATGGGGAACTCCGATTTCATTGCAGTGAATAAATTTAAATGCCCATAGTAAAGTGCAGAATCATATTTTTTATTTTTAAAATATAAATTGGCTATGTTTAATGCGGTTTCACAATAAAGATCATTGTCGTTTACTTTTGCTAATTGCAATAAAGCAACATGATAATATTCTATAGCTTTTTGTTTGTTGTTTAGCTTTACAAAACAATTGCCAAGTCCTACATTAGATGCGCCAATAAAATTATTGTTCTCCATTAAATTAGCTATTGCAAGTGCTTTGCTGTAATAAAAAAAAGCAGAGTCATTTTTGTTTAAACGATCATATAAGTCGCCTAAGTTTTGAGCTATATTATAATTGATACCCGGAATTTTATTTTGAATAATTACAGAATCTGATTTCAAATAATAATATAAAGCCCTGGTGTAATCGTTCTGTTGTGTATAATACACAGCAAGATTCATTAATACTATTGCTAATCTTCTCGGATTATTAACCTTTTCTAACACCTGCAATTGCTTTAAAGAAATTTCCATTGCTTTATTGTAATTACCAAGACTATTATAGGTATTTGCCATTAAGCTTAACGCTTTTAATTCTTGTTCTGCTAATTTTAGTTTCACCGCCAAATTATAGGCCTCATCAACGTAAATGATTGCTTTTGAAGGTAAAAACTGACTATAAGCAATTCCAATTTCATTTAATATTTTTACTTTGTTAGAATCAGGTTTTTGACTTTGTAAAATATTTAAAAGACTATCAACTTTTTTTATTTGTGCAAAAAGTAGTGTCGGTAAACTAAAAAATAGAAATAGAATTATCCAATTTTTCATAAATGCAATTATAGAACATTATGATAAGTAATTTGAAAACCATTTATTTTAGTTAAATTACTTATAATTAGGAAATTAATCATATAAATATGAAAAAACAACAGTTCCTTTTGTTGATTTGTTTTTTAACTCTTTATTTGAATGGATATACTCAAACATTTGAGGAATTGCGTTTCCCTTCACCATTAAATAAGCCCGAATTAAAGATTACTGCTTTATTGGTAAGAAGCACAGACGATAATGGCAATTTGAGACTACGAGTATTTGATTCCATCACCAAAAAACAATCAATTACCCTTTTTCAATTAAAAACTTCAATGTTTAAAAATAAATCTGGATTAATAGATAGTTTTTATTGGATTGCTAAACCAATTAATCCTAAACATATTAAAGGATCTTTAGTTTATTTAACCACTCCCAATTCAATTATTTTGAAGAGAAATCCTTTAGGTAGATACAAGCCTTGGAAATCGATTATTTATGATAGAGATACTGTAATTATTGACTATTTAGAATCTCCAAAAACAATTTCGAAAAGGAATTTGTCTAAAGAATTATTGGGAAACTATTTTACTGAAACAGAGCCCCTATTTACCGAATATAATAATTTTATTAAAATCAATTCATCAAATCGAAATATTCTGAATCCGGTATTACACGTGATAATAGTTGCAGATTTATTTGATGAAAAAATAGGTGAAGGTTGTTATCAAGATATGATGAATTTAACGCTTGTTTATGCTCAAATTGCCAAAAAAATAAATATCCCACTTGATACAATTTTTGTTCGTGGAGAAGCTTACAGTAGAAAAGGTGTTGAACTAGCACTAAGTAAGCTCGAAAAAAACACTAATTCAAATGATATAATTATGTTTCATTTTACTGGTCATGGTTTTAACCGAAATGATGAAGATGATCCAGACCCGTTTCCTAATTTCTTTCTAATTCCAAATAAAGATAAAAAGCAATGGGAAAGTTCTAAATACAAAGCTTGGTTAGCAGGAGTTAGAAATGAAACAATGGCTGTAAATGATATATATAATGCTATTGTTGATATGGGAGCCAGATTAAATGGAGTTTTTAGTGATTGTTGTAATGGAACTGATTTTACTTTGTCTAATAATGTTTTGGATGATACAACTGAACTTGAACCTATGCTTCAAGCTAGGGGCTTTTTAGAAATGTATCAAATTAACTGTAAGATGTTGTTTCTGGAACAAAAAGCTTCCTTTTTGTCAATTGCTGCACAAAAAGGAGAATTATCTGCAAGTATGAATGATATCGGAAGTTTATATACTTTCAATTATTTGGAAACTTTGTATTCTTTTTTAGCCCCTGGAAATATTTTGAACGACGAAGATATCAATTGGACCAAACTCTTGCAATCGACCAATAAAAAAAGCACCATGTCTAAATATGCAAAATTTAAAGGCAAAGTAATTCCCAATTCGATGACGCCAAGTGTCATTATCCGTTAAACCATTTTTATAATATGCTGCTAGGCAACAAAACTGCAATACAAATTATCTATCTTTGCAATATATTCATCAAATGAACCAATTGAAGGGGGTATTTTTTTTTGTAAGCGTTCTCTGTATTGGGCATATTAATGCTCAAGAAAATCCATTTACAGTAAGAACCAATATTGGATTAGCTACTTATTACGGAGATCTCACCGAAAAAGTAAAAATATTTGACCAATCGTCTGCAAGCTTTTCGTTGGGAATAGGCTATGACATTACTGATCAGATTATTGGAAGATTCGATTTTTCAATAATGAAATTAAAGGCAGATGATCGATTTAATTCTAGAATAGATTTAAAAAATAGAAACCTCAATTTCACAACAACTTTATGGGATATAGCATTGGGTGTTGAGTACGATTTTTTAAATATGATAAGCGAAGATTATATATTTACTCCTTATCTTGGTATTGGTGTAGGCATTTGTCATTTTAATCCTTGGACAATTGATAGAACTGGTGTTAAAAGGTATTTACGGGATTTTGGAACAGAAGGTCAAGGATTGCCTTCGTATCCTGAAAAAAAAATATACAGCAAGATGAGTATGTTTATCCCAATTAATTTTGGGTTCAGATATGCAATCAACGAAAATATAAGGTTCGTATTTGATGTAAATTTTCGAAAACCATTAACAGATTATTTAGATGATGTTGGTAATACCTACCCAGATCGGGATATTATTTTAAATGAGTCGCCAGATCCAATAACTACTATCGGGTTAACTTATCGGGGTGATGAAATTTCTAATGCTCCATACCCAGGTGTTAATATTCAGAGAGGTGGTTATACGCAAGATTTTTATTACACAACTAGTATTGGCTTGTCCTTTAGATTAAATAATATTTCTGTTGCAAGTAGAAGCAAAGTAAGAGGGGGTCAATTATTTAAACCAGGTGGCAAAAGACGATCAAGTCAGAGAAATCCTAACAGGGTTTTCTAATAAAAAAGCCCCTTCACCAAAGGTGAAAGCGCTTTTGTGTATTTAAAATTAAGTTTAAAATCTTTCTAGCTTAGAAAAGAAAAAGTCAGCTTCTATAATTGCATTTTCATCACTATCACTACCGTGAACTGCATTTTCTCCAATAGATGCTGCAAAATTCTTGCGTATTGTTCCTTCCGCAGCTTGAGCTGGATTGGTTGCACCTATTAGTGTTCTGAAATCTGCAACAGCATTCTCTTTTTCTAAAACAGCTGCAACAACAGGGCCACTAATCATAAAATCAACTAATTCCTGAAAAAATGGCCTCGCTCTGTGAATATCATAAAAAAGACCAGCTTGAATTTCTGTTAATTTTATCCATTTCATTGCCTTAACAGTAAATCCTGCTTTAATAATTTGGTCTAAAATAGCGCCAGTATGCCCTTTTTCAGTAGCATCAGGCTTAATCATTGTAAATGTTTGATTGCTCATATAATTAAATTTCGCGGCAAAAGTAAGGCATAGCATGGGTTTGATGTATGAATCATTACCTTATTTTAACAATTATTACTAAAATGATTTGATTTACTAGCGTAGATACTGCAATTTTGCCGCCATTGTATGCAAAAAATCGAATTATTTTA
>JAYVRC010000452.1:0-3956 GCA_043776615.1 Sphingobacteriia bacterium | reverse complement strand
GTTACAATGGTAGATATAACCATATCGTTGGGTTGTGCAATACCCTTTGCATTTCGTGCTTCCATCATATAAGCAAAAGCCAATACAGCAGTTTGGTTGCCATTCATGAGCACCCATTCTCCTTTGTGATTTTTAACACCAATACCAACTCTATCAGCGTCTGGATCTGTACCCAATAAAATATCTGCATTGAGGGCTTTTGCTTTTTGTAAACCAATACTCATGGTTTCACTTTCTTCTGGATTTGGATATGCAACTGTTGGGAAATTTCCGTCAGGAGTAGCTTGTTCTTCAACAATATTTACATTGGTAAACCCAAACCTACTCAATACTTCAGGAACCAATGTAATACCGGTACCATGAATTGGAGTGTATACAATTTTAAGGTCATGTTGCTTAGCAATTACATCTGGATAAACACTTAACCCTTTAACCATAGTTAAGTAAGCATCATCCATTTCCTTTCCTAGTATAGTAATATTTTTTTCTCCGCCATCCCATTTAACATCATCAACACTATTAATTGCCTCTACTTCCGTAATTACATTTTTATCATGAGGTGGAACTAATTGTCCGCCATCGTTCCAATAAGCTTTATAACCATTGTATTCTTTAGGATTATGTGATGCTGTACATACAACACCAGCTTTACAATTTAATTTTCTGATAGCAAAGCTTAATTCTGGTGTTGGTCTTAAAGATTCAAACAAGAAAACCTTAATTCCATTAGCGGCAAAAACATTGGCAGTAGTTTCTGCTAAAAAGCGAGAGTTGTTTCTACTATCATGAGCAATAGCTAATTTAATTTCTTCATTACCATATGTTTTTTTAAGATAATTAGCAAATCCTTGTGTTGCCATTCCAATAGTATATTTGTTTACTCTGTTGGTGCCAACTCCCATCAATCCACGCAAACCTCCAGTACCAAATTCAAGATTTCTATAAAATGCATCTGCCAATTCATCGGGATTATTATTCTGTAAATCAACAATAGTTGATTTTGTTAATGCATCATAGTTTCCGTTTACCCAAATATCAATTCTTTCTTGAATAGCAGCATTCATGGTATATACTTTTATTTGTACAACAATTTTAGTGATAAATATTAATACTGCAAAAGAAGAGTTGGGATATTGATCTAGAAGGCTATGAATGAATTATAAAGCAGTTACCAAAGCAAGGGATTTTTACTTGACTTATAGTTTCTATAAATTAAAGAGAGTTCATAAATATTAGCACTAACTGCCCCATCTTTAGAAGAGTTCATTCGTACATCATAAGTAAACCCAATTTGAAAATCCTTAAATACATACCCTGCGTAGGGAATTATTGCATCTCCAACTCTATAATACGCACCTAAATTTAATTTTCTTGGTGATTCAGGATTATCTGAATGTGATATTCCAAAATGACCACCCCCAATAAAACCACTAATACCACTTTGCAATTGATACAACCCATTAAAATTAATATCCAATCGTTCAGTTAATAATTTTCCTACACTAAAATGTGCATCATATCTTGGGTTATTGTATTGATCTCCATCTGCATAAACACTTTGTTTAGATTTAAAAAAACGATAACCAGCTACCCCAAAATCTGCTACCATTTCATCGGTGGTAAATGTATAAGTTAACCCTGCACAAACTGAAGAAAATCCTGGTATATTGGTTAACCCAGGCTCACCTGAAGGTAATGCTCTATTAAAACCCGAAGAAGCTAGTTGTTGACCAGTAGTTAATTGATCAAAATAAATATTTGTTTTATTATAAATAAATCCAAGTCCACCAGACAATCCATGTATTTCATCTTTATCTAAACCAACATGAACAGCTGCATTTAAAGTAATATTGGTATTCTTGTAAGCGCCATCCATTGCATCATCTTGCATAAACATCAGTCCAAGGCCAACATAATTAGGTGAACCTTCAAGTTGACGAACTTTTCCATCAACTGAAACAGATTTAGTATTGTAATTTGATCCAAAGCCCAGTGATTGATTTCTGAAAGTAGACATTGCCCTCCATTTATTATCGCCATTTCCTGCAAGTGAAGGATTGATGGATAATGGAGAAGAAAAAAATTGAGAAAAATTTGGGTCTTGTGCCATTACATTGTTTATCGAACTAAAAAATCCAATTAATGTGATCACAAATATTTTTAACCTATGTAACATTGGCATTTTATCTTAATAACATTACAGATCCATTCTTGGAAACAATTTTTCCATTAATATCAATACCCTCTGCTATCCAACCGTAAGCACCAAGAGGTTGTTCAGTACCATTCACTTTTCCCTCCCATGGAGTTTCTGAATTCTTTGTTTCAAAAACCAATTGTCCATACTTATTGTAAATTTTAAAATAACGCAACTCTTTAATGCCAGCTAAATAAACAAATAGTTGATCATTAGCTCCGTCTCTATTTGGAGAAAAAGATTTAGGCACAAAAATATCAATCAATCCTTGTTCAAATACTTGCACCCTTAATGAGTCGGTGGTAGTGCAACCATATTCGGAAATTATCTTAATTGCATAAGTAACATTATCATTAAAATTAAATATTGGATTAATGATAAATGCATTATCTAAACCATAAGATGGAATCCATTTATGCGCATAACTTGCACCTGTAAATGTTCTTGCCATTAATTGAGTGGCAGTATTTTTATAAGTAAATACTGGTGACAATATTTTATTGGCTTCAGGTCTTCTAATTAAAATATTGGAATCTTTAAATATTGAATACCCACAATAAGCTGAAGAAACGTAAAGTTTTACATTTTGAGTTCCTGAACTACTAAATGCATATTTAGCATTATATCCTTGAACTGAATCCTTTCCTCCAAAAATCCATTTCCAAGTAACAGCGCCTGCTGATGTAGTATCTGAAATATTTTTATAATTAGTAATCACATTCATACAAGTACTATCATAAGAAAAATTAATCACTGGATTATTAAATACCTGCACCATTCTAATCGAATTAGTTGTTCTTCCGTAACATCCAAATGAATTTAATGTTGCAGCAGAATATTGACCAGGTAACAACGCATCATATACAACGCTTTTAGCACCAACTACCAATGTATCATTTCTAAACCATTGGTACCCTGCTCTCATTGCATTTACCGTTAACGGCAAGGTTTTGCCAACACATAATTGAGTTCCACTAGTAGCTACAACTGTATCGGTTGGTAATACATACAAATCTTGCGTTAGTGTAACTGTACTTGTATCATTTGAACAATAGGCATCTTTTACTCGAAGCAATTTAAAAGTATAGGTACTTGCATTTGGTAGTGAAGGTTGATAAATAGTAAATGGTGATGTTTTAATATCAACTAGTGTTGTAGGTAATCCATTTTTTGAATCGTTCCAACTCAACGACCATGGACCAGTACCAGAAAAATTTACTAAAATTGAATCAACTCCATTGATGCATATTCCTGTTGGACCGCTTATTCTGGTTGTAGGTATTGGATTTACATTCACTTTTAATTTAAAACTATTGCCAATACAACCATTACTAGTTGGAATAACATTATAAGTTGCAGAAGCATAATCGATACTTAAGTTGGTTAATTTTTGGTTGAAAGCAGCTTGATTTGATGTATCTGCTGTAAAACCTTGAACTACCCCAAAAGGAGCAATTGCAGGAATTTGCCAAGTAAATGTTGTTCCTGTAGGAATATTTGATGGAGTAAAAGAAAATGTCGCACCACTACAAGTACTTGTTTCTTGTGGTAATAAACTAGGAGCAGGTTTTACAGAAACAATCGCATTAAAAGGAGCAATTGCACAAATTGAACCAACTGGTTGAATAATATAATTTGCAGTTGCAATTGCAGTAGTTGTGTTTGTAAGTGTATCACTTACCACACTTAAAGGGTTAGAAATATTTCTAAATCCAGTAATACCTGCAGTTGGTACAACTACTGGATTACCCCAAGTATA
>JAYVRC010000451.1:0-3970 GCA_043776615.1 Sphingobacteriia bacterium | reverse complement strand
ACAATGAACATTTAGCTTCATTAAGTGGAAGAGTGCTACACATGAAGGACGGTTTAATGGATTAGGATTATGAGTTATGAATTATCATTTACACAATTTCAGATTGAAGATTGAATCAAACCCTCGGCTTCCAAGGAATTTCTTGAACACCTAATTGATGGGTAAAATAACGAGATAAGACAAATAAATAATCACTCAAGCGATTAAGATATTTAATCACTAAGGGTTCTACAAATAATTCTTGTTGCTGCATATTTACACAAGAACGTTCGGCCCTTCTACATACACATCTAGCAACATGTGCTTGGGAAACAGCTAGATGACCGCCAGGCAAAACAAAAAATTTCATTGGAGGTAAAACATCATTCATATGATCAATTTCGCGTTCTAATAAAGTAATATCCTCTTCTTTTAAATCAGGAATCTTCATTATTGGCTCTTTGTCGGGGTCGCATGCTAAAGATGATCCTATTGTAAATAATCGATCTTGAATTTCTTTTAAAATTAATTTAGATTGATTATCTGAAGCACAATCACCCACAACCCCTATCCAAGAGTTTAGCTCATCTACTGTACCATAAGTATCAATGCGAATATGGCTTTTAGGTACTTTAGTTCCACCTATTAAAGAGGTCTTTCCTAAATCGCCCGTTTTTGTATAAATTTTACTAGACATTATGTACTATATATTGTTCTTTAGTTTTATCGGTTTCAATTATTCCATCACGCAATCTAACAACACGATGAGCATAAGAAGCGATATCTTCTTCATGAGTAACTAGTATCACGGTATTACCAGCTTCTTGAATTTTACCAAAAATCTGCATTACTTCAACAGATGTTTTCGAATCGAGGTTTCCTGTGGGTTCATCCGCTAATAATATAGATGGGTTGTTTACCAATGCACGAGCGATGGCAACACGTTGAATTTGACCACCACTTAGTTCATTTGATTTATGATGACTTCTGTCGGCCAAACCCACTTTCTTTAAAGCTTCCATTGCCCTTTCAACTCTTTCTTTTTTTGATACACCTGCATAAATTAATGGCAAAGCCACATTCTCTGCAGCAGTTAAACGCGGAAGTAAGTTAAATTGTTGAAAAACAAAACCAATTTCCGTATTTCTTACTTCAGCTAGGTCATCATCAGGCATTTTACTTACATCTTTTCCATTTAATATATACTTCCCCCCAGTAGGAGAATCAAGGCAACCTAAAATATTCATTAGGGTACTTTTCCCACTTCCAGATGGTCCCATCAAAGCAACATACTCATTTCTGAAAATATCCAATGAAATACCTTTTAAAACTGGTATTGCTTGAGATCCCATGAAATAACTTTTTTCTATACCTTCCAAATGAATTACTAATTTATTCAACTCCATACAATTCAATTTATTTTTTTTATAACTGTTGGAACTTTAAAATAAACATCGCCTTTTGCTGGTGAGTTAGCCAAAGCTTCATCCCTATTTGTTGATCCTTTAATTTCATCTTTTCTCCAAACATTTTGCACATCACTCATAAAAACCAGTGGCTCTATTCCTTCTGTGTTAACTTCTTGTAATTTTTCGATAAAACCTACCATTCTTGTAAGCTCGTTTTGAATGCCCTCTTTCTTATCTATATCAAATTCGAGACGTGATAAATGAGCAAGATGATCGATCATTTTGAGGGTAATTTCCATAATCAACAAATTTAAATGAAAGAATATAAGTTTAGTTGCTTAAATTTTAAAAGGCAATAATCCAAAAGCAGCGGTTATTATGCAATTTGTACAATAAAATGAAGTGGAAGAAAGTTTCTACATCAGAGACCAGAAATAACTTTATCAATAAATTGTTAATCAAAAGTAAAATATAGATTTTCTGTTGAACTAAAATATAGATAATAACACTATGTGAGTAACAAAAACCATCAAAAACATCGTTTAATTATAAATTGTAAAAACAAAATCCCCCGATTATGTTAGTTTACGCTCTTTTGGTCGTTTATTTGGTTTGCTTGTACCTTGCTTATAAGGGTGCAGCAATTTCAGAAGAATAAGCCAATAATACCTAAACCCATTTAATACCAAATTTTTCAAAGTAAAAGTTTGGTATTTTTTTATGCTATTATCCTATCTTCGAACAATATAGTTGCATAGCTAACTATTTTATTCAAAAAAATAAAGCATGAAACGTTCTATCAAAAAAGTTGCTGTTTTAGGAAGTGGTGTTATGGGCTCAAGAATAGCTTGCCATTTTGCGGGTATTGGATTGTCAGTTCTGTTGTTAGACATTGTACCATCAACAGCCTCAGAAAGTACTAAACCAGCAGAAAGAAATAAGTTGGTTAATGATGCTTTGCAATCTGCAATAAAAAGCAATCCTTCTCCTGTTTATACCAAAACTGCTATATCCAAAATTAAGACTGGCAATTTTGATGATAACATGAAGGATATTTCTAGTTGTGATTGGATAATAGAAGTGGTAGTAGAACGTCTTGACATTAAAAAGCTAATCTATGAAAAAGTAGAAATGCACAGAACCCCTGGCACATTAATTACTTCAAATACTTCCGGAATACCAATTCATTTAATGGCAGAAGGTAGATCTGAAGATTTTAAACAACATTTTTGCGGAACACATTTTTTTAATCCACCAAGGTATCTTCGACTTTTAGAAATTATACCTACTCCACATACTTTGCAGGAAGTGATTGACTTTCTTATGCATTATGGAGATTTGCATTTAGGCAAAACAACTGTTCTATGCAAAGACACTCCTGCATTTATAGCCAATAGAATAGGTGTTTTCAGCATTATGAGCATTTTTCATATAATGGATCAGCAAAAATTATCTATTGATGAAATTGATGCATTAACAGGCCCAATTATAGGTCGTCCGAAATCGGCAACATTCAGAACTGCAGATGTAGTTGGTATTGATACTTTAGTAAAAGTTGCAAAAGGCGTTGCAGATAATTGCCCAAATGATGAAGCAAAAAATATATTTACAATTCCTTCCTGGTTAGAAAAAATAGTTGCCAATAATTGGTTGGGAGATAAAACCGGTCAAGGTTTTTTCAAAAAAACAAAATCAGCAGCAAGCAAAGAAATATTAACCTTGAATTTAAGTACCATGGAATATGGTACTAGAAACAAACCAAAATTTGCAAGCATAGAAGCAGCAAAACCAATGGAAGACCTCAAGCAGCGTATTAAAATGTTAAGTGCTGCTCAAGACAAAGCTGGCGAATTTTATAGGGCATTCCACTTCTCATTATTTGCATATATATCCTTCCGTATTCCAGAAATTAGCGATGAAATTTATAGACTAGATGACGCAATGATGGCAGGATTTGGTTGGGAAATTGGCGCTTTTGAAAGTTGGGACACAGTAGGTGTTGTTAAAACAGTAGAGGCCATGAAATTGGCTGGAATTGAGGTAGCGCCATGGGTTAATGAGATGATTGCTGCCGGTATTACTAGTTTCTACAAAGTAGAAAATGGTAAGCGAATGTTTTATGATGTTGTAAGTAAATCGTATCGAATTATTCCGGGCGGAGAATCATTTCTTATTTTAAAAAATCACAGCGACCAATTGGTTTGGAAAAACAGTGCTTGCAAAATGTATGACATTGGTGATGGGGTTGCAGGTTTTGAATGGAGTACAAAAATGAATAGCATTGGTGGCGAAGTATTAGAAGGTTTGAATAAAGCAATAGCTATTGCGGAGGATAAATTCAAAGGGTTGGTAATTGCAAATGATGGTCCAAATTTTAGTGCTGGCGCAAATGTGGGAATGATATTTATGTTAGCTATAGAACAAGAATATGATGAATTAGATATGGCCATCAGAATGTTTCAAAATAGCATGATGCGCTTGAGATATTCATCAATTCCAGTAGTTACTGCACCACATGGTCTTGCATTAGGTGGTGGATGCGAAATGAATTTGCATGCAGATAAAGTTTGTGCGGCAGCAGA